>JAGBNT010000012.1 GCA_017634255.1 Lachnospiraceae bacterium | reverse complement strand
TGATCTCAAGTGGGTCGGAGAGCTTACAAAGTTTATGAATATAGACAGGTCGGCATTGGGAGATGGGGCCGCCCAGAGCTACGTTCCTCCTGTGCAGCAGCCCGCCGCGGGTACAGGCGCTCCCCAGGAAGACGAGGACGAGGAAGAATACGAATTTGAAGAACCTGATGAGTTTGCATATGGAGAAGGGGATTTTGAGTAATGGCAAAGGATGGTTTTGTTTCGGTTGCGGCATTTGAGGAGAATAGCCCGGAATATTATGCACAGCTGATCCACCGTGAGCACGAGATCTATCTGAAGGAGGATGATGTCCGAAGCGAATTTGGCAGAGACTATACGCGAATCCTTCATTCGCTGGCTTTCAGGAGACTTAAGCACAAGGCTCAGGTCTTCTGCAATGCCGCAGAAAATGACCATATATGTACGCGAATCGAACACGTAATGCACGTCGAGAGCGTAGCCTATACTATTGCGAAATATCTGGGGCTTAATACTGAGCTTACAAAGGCTATAGCCGTTGCACACGATCTGGGACATGCCCCCTTCGGCCATCAGGGCGAGCGGGTGCTGGACAGGATATGTCAGAATGAGCTGAGAGGGAGATTCTGGCATGAAAGGAACGGCCTGAGACTTGTCGATGATGTTGAGCTCCTTGAGAACAATAACGGAGTATATTGGAATTTAAATCTTACATACGCTGTAAGGGACGGCATCATATCCCACTGCGGGGAATTGAATAAAAACAGGCTGGTTCCGAGAATGGAGGCCATCAACCTCATGGAGAAGTTTGTTGCCCCCGGACAGTATGAGCCCTATACCTGGGAGGGCTGTGTCGTAAAGATCGCGGACAAGATAGCCTATCTCGGCAGAGATATTGAGGATGCCATAGCTCTTGGCATACTCGACAGCGATAACGTCAAGGACCTTCAGGAAAGGACCAGGGAGCGTGGGGACGAGGCGATAAACACCTCCGTCATCATGCACAATATGATAATTGACCTGTGCAAAAACTCAACTCCGGAGCACGGTATCGGATTGAGCGCAGAATATGCCCGCAAGCTGGATATTATCAAAAAATTCAACTATGACAGGATATATAACAGCAAGAAGATGAAGCCCTTCGATGATTACGCGGAGCTAGTTATTTATGAGCTTTACACTGCGCTCATGGACGTTTACGACGGCAAGAGCACACTGGACAGGATCCGGGACGCCTCCTCTTCCTATCCGGAGCTCATGGGAACCTTCGGTTCCTTCCTTGTAAATTATCTTACCCTGAGCGAGGCAGAAATAGAATCCGCGGGCTTCGAGAGACCGGAGCTTCACAATACGGCCATTTATGAGGATCTTTCCAACAGACGGATATATGTGATTGCGGTAATAGATTTTATAGCCGGAATGACAGACCAGTACGCAATAAGAGTATTTAACGAGCTGCTGAGGTACTAAAACATAAAGCGCAGTAAGCGGAGAAAGCGGGACAGGATAAAATGAAACAGATGATCTTTTTCGTTCTCGGAGTTTTCTTCCTGATACTGGGAGCCATAGGGCTCGCCCTGCCGGTCATCCCCCAGATACCGTTCCTGCTGTTGGGTGTGGTCTTTCTTTCGATGGCGTCGAGGAGATTTAAAAATAAGCTTATCTCAAGCGAGATATACAAAAAGCATTTGGAACAGCATGTTGCAAAGCATAAATTTATTTCAAAATTCTTTCAGGATGGAAAGGAGACTGATGAAATGTCAGATGTCAGGAAGCTTCTTATAGTGATCGATATGCAGAATGACTTTATAGACGGAGCATTGGGAACAAAGGAGGCCGAGGCCATAGTTGGGCCGGTCGTTGAAAAGATACGCTCCTACCCCGCTGAAGATATCTTCGCGACGATGGATACCCATGGGGAGAACTACCTCAGTACCCAGGAGGGAAAGAATCTTCCCGTGGAGCACTGTATCAAGGGAACCGGCGGCTGGAATATCCGAAAGGAAATAGCAGAGCTATTAAATAAGGAAAGAATCTATGAAAAGCCCGTCTTCGGCAGCCTTGACCTTGCGAAGACACTTAAAGACCTTTCCGAAAAAGAAAATATCGAGCTGGAGCTCGTCGGACTGTGTACCGATATCTGTGTGGTCTCTAATGCGCTTTTATTCAAGGCCTTTATGCCGGAGGTCAGGATTTCGGTGGATCCCGGTTGCTGTGCCGGAGTTACCCCGGAGAGTCACGAAGCGGCCCTGAATACCATGAGGGCCTGCCAGATAGCTGTGGAATAAGAAAAAAGCAAGGTTGACTCTAAGAAAGAATATAAGTATAAGCTCCCAACGGGCCGGTCGGGCCGGTAACTATTTGGTTACGTGAACGCTTATTTCGTATGAGGCTCCGGACGGGGCGGAGACTTTTATGACCGTGTCTCCCGGAGAGACAGGGGTAATGACGCAATCCTCTCTTACGGTACATATATCCTCGTCCTCGACCTCGATCTTTATCCCATAGTTGACCATTGTCTCACTGTTCATTTCTATGAGGGTAGAGCCTGAGACGATGGCATCGGGTCTTATAGCTACGGCATATGGACGGGTCATGGAAATATTGTATTCCGTTTTGGGAGAAAACAGCTCGGTGATCTCCGGCTTGTCCGACAGCTTTTCCGGCAGAACGCACAGAGATATCGGACGGCTGAAGCCATGATAGGATATGGTCACGGGAGTCGTTCCCGGGGCCTTGGCCTTTATCATATTCCTGCTCACGGAGATGATCTCCGGGTCGTAATCGCTGAAGGTAATTTCGGAAGAATTGACGACGCTCTTCGTGTAATTGTTGTTCAGCCGGTAATAGGTTATATAGAAGACGCCTCCATCGGCGGTCTGCTGATATATGGTCTTGTCTGTATTGACTCCGGTAGTCCAGAGCGCTGCCACGGCTTCAGGCCTGGTTATAGGGAGCTTGAGATTTTCCAGCCCCTCTTCGCCCTTGGGCACTTCTTCTACGGCTTCTATTGTCAACGGCGCGATCCGGGTAGACCAGACACCCCATTCGTCAGATCCCGAGCCGCTGTAGGCATAGCCTATGACTATATTGTCCTCTTTCTTTATGTGTCCGTTCTTATCGCTCATAAGACCGGCATTGTGACAGCCGCAGACGACATTCGTATTGAGCTCGGCGATCCTTTCAAAATTGATACCGTCCTTGGATTCATAGTACAGCAGGCAGCTGTCATTCGTAAAACGCCGGTTGGTGCATAAGGCCAGGAACATATTGTTTTCCTCGATATATGCCACATCCCATGAGTCACAGTCGGAATATATATATTCGGCATCTTCGGTGGTGTCGGAGCGTACAGTGGCACAGCCGGCATAGCTGAGCCTGCCGGGCCAGTTTTCATCGCGGATATCAGCAGTGTAGACCTCGGTGGATTTTGTTCGGATGTAGTCGTCGGAGTAGGAATCCTTTGTAGTATATACATATAAGGTGTTGTCTACTATCACAAAGCTCGGTTCACCGATTCCCCAGCCGATACTTACGCCGTCATAATAGATTATGGGACTGGGGCTGCCTCCCCAGCCGGAGCCGTTCCATTTTTCATATGGACCCCGCGGGTTTTGTGACCTTGCAAGAAAGACACTGTTGCAAAGTCCGTTATAGGTTTCGTCGATGGTGGAGGTATATCCTATATAGTAATATCCGTCGTGGAAAAAAACGTCGGGGTCGCATGCGGACAGGGCATCCAGAGAATTAGGCGTAGGACACAGAACTATGGCTTCATTTGACCAGGTCTTACCATTGTCGTTTGAGTGACGGTGCGTTATCCAGTCAAATTCAGAGGGGTTGAAGGAAGGAGAGGAGAACCAGGCATCGAGGCTCCCGTCGTCATTTAAAAGAATCGAAGGGCCATATCTGTAGTCGAGACCCAGGACCGTGTTGGGGCTGTATATTTCATAACCGCTGTCGGGAATGGATAGCTTTAAATGATCAAGGGTCTTCTCCTGAGCTTTATCTTCGGAAACCGCGGAAGCTGCTGACACAGAGCTTTCCTGGGCACCAGAAGCGACCCCGGAGGGGGTGCTGGCATTATTGTCAGTCTGACTTGAACAAGCGAATAGACTAAACGATAGAAAAAGAGTTATAATAAGAGCTAACTTATTTATATTCATGTTTTTCATTATATCATAGATTATAGAATTTCATCAGAAATTCTATGATCGTATTCGACCAGGCGACCTGCTCGCAGGTCGGCGTGTCCGGCGAAGCCGGATTTCCGAATGCATTTACAGCTTTTGCATTCGGAAAGTTAAAAAAACATCCGGAGGTTGTATCTCAATGAAGAAAATTACTTATTTTTATCTCGAAAGTTGTCCGTATTGCCAAAACGCCAGAAAGGCAATGGACGAGCTCAAGGAGGAAAATCCTGATTACGCAAAGATAGAGATGGACTGGATAGAGGAAGAAAGGCAGCCGGACCTCGCGAAGGTCTATAATTATTATTACGTTCCTACGATGTTCATAGGTGCAAACAAGCTGTACGAGGCGAAGCCCGGCCAGACATATGACGAGATCATGACCGAGGTCAGGAAGGTATTTGACGCGGCGCTTGAAGGATAAAAGAGTGCATATTTAAAAATTTAATTGGAGGAAGAAAATTATCATGAGTGATGTAACAGGAAGGATCGAAGCTGAGCTGGGGAAGCCGATTGCCCAGGCGGACAATAAAGAGCTTTACCGTGCGCTTTTAAGCTTTACGAATAAGGCAGCGGGAGAAAAGACGGAGCACGATACAAAGAAAAAGCTCTATTATATCTCGGCCGAATTTCTTATCGGAAAGCTTCTCTCAAACAATCTTATCAACCTCGGGCTGTACGAGGAGGTAAAGGAGGTTCTTTCCCAGAACGGAAAGAATATGGCGGAAATTGAGGAGATAGAGACCGAGCCCAGCCTTGGAAACGGAGGTCTGGGAAGACTGGCAGCCTGCTTCGTGGATTCCATCGCGACCCTCGGACTCCCCGGAGATGGAGTAGGACTCAACTATCATTTCGGACTTTTTAAACAGAGCTTCAAGGACAATGTCCAGGTGGAGACTCCTGATGAATGGCGCTCCGGAGACACCTGGCTCATTGACACAAACAAGGGTTATGACGTCGTAATGGGAGGCAAAACCTATCATTCCAGAATGTATGACCTCAAGGTCACGGGCTACGAGGGAGTGACCAACGCCCTGCACCTTTTCGATATGGATACCGTAGATGAGTCCATCGTAAAGGACGGAATCAGCTTCGATAAGACTGATATAACAAAAAACCTTACACTGTTCCTGTATCCGGACGACTCGGATGACGACGGCAGAAAGCTCAGGGTCTACCAGCAGTATTTCATGGTAAGCAACGCCGCGCATCTTATAATAGACGAGGCCAAGGCCAAGGGGTCGAAGCTTAATGACCTGTACGACTATGCTGTCATTCAGATCAACGATACTCACCCGACCATGGTCATCCCCGAGCTTATAAGGATACTCAGGGATGAAGAGGGAATTGATTTTGACGCTGCAGTGGAGATCGTAAGCAAATGCTGTGCATATACAAACCATACGATACTGGCGGAGGCCCTTGAGAAATGGCCCATCAAGTATCTTAAGGAGATAGTTCCGCAGCTGGTACCGATAATCGAGATACTCGATGACCGTGTGCGCAGGAAGTATAGCGATGAGAGCGTCGCCATAATCGACAGCGAGGACCGCGTACATATGGCCCATATAGATATCCATTATGGCTTTTCGGTAAATGGCGTTGCGGCTTTGCACACTGATATACTCAAGAACACTGAGCTCAAGAACTTTTATGACCTGTATCCGGAGAAGTTCAACAACAAGACGAACGGCATCACCTTCAGACGCTGGCTTCTGGCATGCAACCCGGAACTTTCGGACTTTATAATAAGCAAGATTGGAAAGGACTTTTTAAAGCACTCCGACAAGCTGGCCGACTTTGAAAAATATCTTGGTGACGGGGCTGTTCTGGATAAGCTGCTTGAGATCAAGGCGGGAAAGAAGAGGGAGCTTTGCGCATACCTTAAGGAGACCCGCGGCATAGAGATAGATCCGGAGTCGATTTTCGATATCCAGTCCAAGAGGCTGCATGAGTACAAGCGCCAGCAGTTAAATCTCTTATGGTGCATAAAGAGATACCAGCAGATAAAGGCGGGCATGAAGCCCCAGAGAAAGGTCACGGTAATGTTCGCCTCCAAGGCTGCGCCGGCATATATAATCGCCAAGGACATCATCCATGCGATACTGTGCCTGCAGGAGATAGTAAACAATGATCCGGACGTAAAAGATTATCTGCAGATACTGATGATTGATAATTATAATGTCACGCTTGCCGAGAAGCTCATTCCGGCCTGTGATATTTCCGAGCAGATTTCTCTCGCCTCCAAGGAGGCCAGCGGACCCGGGAATATGAAGTATATGCTCAATGGAGCCCTGACCCTCGGAACGGAGGACGGGGCAAATGTAGAGATACATGAGCGCGTCGGAGACGGAAATATATATATCTTTGGTATGAGAAGCCCAGAGGTCATAAAGAAGTATGCCAACGCAAGCTATGTCTCCAAGGATTATTATGATAAGGACGAGATACTTAAGAAGGCAGTGGACTTCCTTGTAGGCGACGAAATGGTGAAGGTGGGAAATGAAAAACAGCTCAAGAGGCTGTATGACGAGCTTCTTAAAAAAGACTGGTTCATGACCTTCCCCGATTTCCAGGCCTACAGCGGGACAAGGGAGATGGCATATTCGGAATATGAGAACAGGAAGGGCTGGGCGAAGAAGATGGGTATAAATATAGCCCGTGCAGGCTTCTTCTCATCGGACCGGACCATAGAAGAATACAACAGGGACATTTGGAAATTGAAATAAAATTATAAGTATAAGGGGGTATTCAATGATCGAGAAGCTTTTGGAAGAGTTTAGATCCAGATTTGGCGGAGAAGGAGATATCCGGGGATATTTTGCTCCGGGCAGGGTCAATCTTATCGGAGAACATACTGATTATAATGGAGGCCATGTCTTTCCCTGTGCGCTGTCCATGGGAAACTATGCGGTGGCGCGAAAGAGGGATGACAACATAGTCCGCTGGTTCAATATGACCTGGTCGGCAGACGGAGTGCAGGAAGCTGATATACGTACCCTCAAGCCGAATGACAACGGAGTGTGGTATGACTACCAGCAGGGAGTGATTTGGGCCTTTGAGCAGAACGGCTATAAGATTCCCTCCGGTTATGATATGGTCATGGCAGGAGATATGCCTGCGGGCTCCGGCCTTTCAGCCTCGGCATCCATAGAGCTGCTGGCGGCCATTATCATAAAGGACCTGCACAATATTGATATTTCCATGGTAGACTGCGCCTTGATGGGCCAGTATTCCGAGAATAAGTATAACGGCATGAACTGCGGTATCATGGATCAGTTTGCCTCGGCCATGGGTAAAAAGGACAATGCAATCTTTTTGAATACGGACACTCTGGAATATGAATATGTTCCACTCAACCTGACCGATGAAAAGATAGTGATAACGAACAGCGGCGTAAAGCACGCACTGGCGGGCAGCGCCTACAATGACAGGAGAAGGGAGAGCGAAACAGCCCTTGAGGACTTAAAGAAGGTCGTGGATATCAAGACGCTCGGGGATCTGGACGAAGAGGGCTTCGAGAAGTATAAGTCCGCAATAAAGGATTCCGTCTGCTTGAGGAGGGCAAAGCATGCGGTCTATGAAAACAGGCGCACTATAAATGCGGTAGCCGCTCTGAAAAATAACGATAAAGAGACCTTTGGAAAGCTTATAAACGAATCCCATGTTTCCCTGCGCGACGACTATGAGGTTTCCTGCAAGGAGCTGGATATCCTGGCAGAGGAGGCCTGGAAGCTGCCCGGGGTCATCGGGTCCCGTATGACGGGCGGTGGCTTCGGAGGCTGCACGGTAAGCATAGTGAAAAACGAAGCCATAGAGGATTTTCAGGAGGCCCTGGGGAAGGTATATAAGGAGCGTACCGGCATAGAAGCGAAGTTTATTATAGCTGATGCAGCCGAGGGCGCAAGGAGAGTCAGGTAAAGGGAGGTAAACAGGTAGATATGGAAAGACATGCTTTTGCTTTTGCGATACGTTACGGGAAATACAATGAATTCAGGCAGCTTCTTGGGACAATGTGGTCCGATGTGACAGATATCCTGGACGCAATGAGGATTCAGAATTTCAGTCTCTGGGGCATTGAGGATCTGGTTTTCGGCTACTACGAGATGAATTCGGAAAAGACCCTTCCCACCTCCAAGAGCTCCCAGTACGGGAGGATAAGGAGTGAGCTGGACAAGCTCGTCGAGTGGATCTCAACTCCGGCTGAGGAGATGCGTCTGATGTATCAGGATTTCGGCATTGTAAGGGATAGCAAGGAGCTTATCCGCCATCGTGTCTTTGCCACACGCCTGCGTCCCGGAGCTCAGGAGGAATACAAGCGCCGCCATGACGCGCTGGTGGAGGCCCGCGGGGACAAGGTAGATCCCGGCCCCGACAGTAATTTCTCCATATGGAACGCCGGGGATTATATTTTCGGCTATGACGAGATCGATACCTCAATGGAGGTGGAAGAGACCGAGGAGCAGCGCAGGAATACCATAGACTGGGAAACGAAGATGCTTGGCATAATGGCCTGGTTCACCGATGATGTGGACTGGATAACCGGCCTTGAGCACAAACACATTGTTAGACTTGCACATCACAATTAAGGGATGAAATGATCTTCGATACTCATGTACATTACGATGACAGCGCCTTTGACGAGGACAGGGATGAGCTTATAAGCTCCCTGCCGGAAAACGGGATAGGGGGTTTCGTAAACGTCTGCGCCGACTATGCTTCTATAGAGCCCGTGCTGGCAATCGCAAAAAAGTATGACTATGCCTTTGCCGCCCTTGGTATCCATCCTTCGGATGTGGAGGATATGGATGAAAAGAAGCTGGAAAATATTGAGAGGCTGATAAAGAAAAGGGGCTCCAAGGTCGTAGCGGTAGGCGAGATCGGCCTGGATTATCACTATCCTGAGCCGTCCCGCGCAATACAGAAAAAGTGGTTTGTTGAGCAGATAGAGCTTGCCTTAAGGGTCAATAAGCCTGTCATTATACATAGCCGTGACGCGGCTGAGGATACCCAGTTTACCCTGGACAGATATGACTTCCGTGAGCTTGGGGGAATAGTACACTGCTTTTCCTATTCTGCCGCCCTTGCGCTGCACTATGTAAAACGGGGCTTTTATATCGGAATAGGGGGCGTTATAACCTTTAAAAACGCAAGGAAGCTCAAGGAGGTTGTGAGCATGGTTCCTCTGGAGAGCATCGTTTTGGAAACGGACTGCCCCTATCTGGCTCCGGAGCCCTACAGGGGACAGAGGAATTCCTCGCTTTATCTGCCGTGGATATTGAGAACCGTCGCAAATCTCAAGGGAGTATCGGAGGACGAGGTGGAACGTGTGACCACCGAGAACGCCAAAAGGCTGTATCGGATCGGCTAGTGTCAGGACACCTGTCCTGTTTCGGAGAAGGATTTAATGAATGAACTTAGCATAAGGGATCGTACCCTGAAGATAATCAATGGGTACGATTTTCTTGTTAAAAAGAAATATGGTCAGAACTTTCTCGTAAAAGAGGAAGTGTTCGAGAAGATAGTTTCTGCGGCGGGGGTTACCGGGGAGGACGTGGTGCTGGAGATCGGTCCCGGGATTGGAGCCCTCACGGGCTATCTTGCCCGAAATGCAAGATCAGTAATTGCGGTCGAAATTGACAAGAATCTCATACCTATTCTGGAGGAGACGCTGGCCGACCATGACAATATAGAGATCATAAACCGCGATATCCTCAAGGTGGATATTGATGAGCTGGTGCGGGAGAGGGGGATAGACCGCCCGCTTAAGGTCGTTGCGAATCTTCCTTATTATATTACTACACCGATAATAATGGAGCTCTTAAAAGCTTCCGTAAAATTTGCGGGAATGACCTTTATGGTTCAAAGGGAGGTCGCCGACAGGATGCAGGCCGGACCGAGGACCAAGGCCTACGGGGCGCTTACCCTGGCTGTGCAGTATTACGGAGATGTGAGCATTGCAGCCGAGGTCCCGCCCGGAGCCTTTATTCCCGAGCCGGAGGTCGAGTCTGCTGTGGTTCATATAAGCATGCCCAGGGCCAATCCCATAGAGGTCAGGAATGAGGAGCTTCTTTTTAAGCTTATACGGGCCTCCTTTAATCAGAGGCGGAAGACTCTGTACAACGGGATAAAGAATTTTCCGGGCCTGCATTATTCAAAAGAGGTCATAACCGGAAATATTGAGAAGCTTGGGCACGGGCCAATGGTAAGAGGCGAAGAGCTTACCTTGGAGGAATTCGCCTTTTTATCGGATTGCTTTGACATGGAAAGTGCGCTGTGATAGACTATAGCCGATTATGTAATCTGATGTTACGATGCGTCATTCTGTCGAAATGATGAGAAGCAACTGGAGTAGAAAAGGTTGGATAAGTACGAGTATAAAGTACGTTCTGCGCAGATCAAGTCGTTAATAGAGAACGGAGAATATCAGGAGGCGGTACAGATCGCCGATTCAATAGATTGGAGCCGGGTCCCCTCGGTATCCAGGCTTTTGACTATCAGTGAGCTGTACATGATAAATAAGCGCTACGAAGAATCCAAGGAGATACTTCTTCTTGCCAAGGAAAGACATCCTAACGGGCGCTCTATTATTTACAGGCTTTGTGAGATATGTATAAAACTGAATGAGATTGGGGAGGCTGTCGCCTATCTGGGGCAGTACGACCAGCGGGCAGCAGATCCGGCGGGCTCGCTGATATTAAGATATAAGATATTATTATCCCAGGGGTCGAGTCTGGAGGAGAGAATAAAGGTCCTGGAGGATCTTAAGGCCGAGGACTATCAGGAAAAATGGGGATATGAGCTCGCATCTCTCTACAGCGAGGCGGGAAATGTAGATAAGTGCATATCAGAGTGCAATGAGCTGATAACCTGGTTTGGCCCGGATGGCAAATACGGACAGAAGGCGCTGAACCTAAAGGAAAGATACGAAATAATCCGGAGCAGTACCTTTGGCGCGGAAAAGGGTAATGAAAATGCTCCGGGTGGAGAGGCTGTTTTCGATACGTCGTCCATTCCAATTCAGGTAATGAGCGTCGATGCTTCCGACCAGCCTACGCAGAAGATACCGAATAGGGATATAAACTCAAATGTCTACGGGGAAAATGATTTCCTCGTTCAGCCGGTCAATCTGGATAAGAATGCGACATTAAACCTGCAGGAGGAGCTCAAGCGTAACATGGATGAGCTCGCCTCAAGCACAGGCGAGCCTCTGCGTGAGGTCGAGACTCCCATACATTCGCTGAATCCCGATGACCCATATGCGTATTATCAGTCCAGGGGCTTCGATGTCCAGTCGGTTCCCGTTGCAGATGAGGATATGACAGAGCTTCATTCCGAGGGTTATGCGCTGCAGGAGCAGGACGTCTATCCTGAGCAGCAGGTGGCTGGGGAGCAGGGATACTATCCCGACCAGCAGGCAGCCGGGGAGCAGGGATATTATCCGGAACAGGAATACTACCCCGCACAGCAGGCTGCTGAGGAAGAGGCATATCATCCCAGGCTGCAGACCCGCGCACCTAAATATGATGGAGCCCTGTATGGATATACAGGTTCGATGGCCGTTCCCGGCGGCATAAAGAATATGGTATCCGAGGAGTATGACGGACAGATGGTCTTAAATGTTCCCGAATCTCCATCGGAGACAGAAAAGCAGATCACCGGGCAGATGGACTTCCAGGATATCCTCGATGGCTGGGAAAAGCGTACCGAAGAGAGCAATCGCAAGCGTGTCGAGGGAGCCAAGAGGAAGTCGCTTGAGCAGACAAACGATATAGTCAATCAGCTTAAAGGGGTCATTCCCGGCATAGTTGTCCATGATAATCCGAATGAAATAGGCGTAAAGCCCAGGCCGGAGGAGACGCTACATACGGCGGAGGAGCGAAAGAAGCCTGTACACATCCCGCCCGTCAAGCGTATGCGGGCTGCTCTGGAGGAGATCGAGGACGATTCGTCAGCCTTTGCTCTTGATGCGGAAGGCATGAGAACGGCGGCTGAGAAGGAAGGCAAGGTAATTGCCGGAGATACGCTGAATATGCTTTCGGATGAAGAGTTTGGCGATGAAGGGTCCGAGGGCTATGAGGAAGAGTACTATCCGGAGAATGATTACGAATACACCGGAGACGAGGGCTATGCTCCGGATGGGTATTCCGGGGATTATGACACGGATTACGGCAATGAAGGCGAATATGCGGACGATGACTATCCTGAGCAGGATGAGTACGCTGAGGATGAGTATTACGCCGAAGAAGAGTACGTAGGAGAAGAGGAGTACAGCCCAGAGGAGGGCTACGGCGAAGAGGAATATCCGGAGGAAGAGGGGTATTCTGCTGAAGAGGGATATTCCGCCGAAGAGGGATACCAGGCCGAAGACTACGGCGATGAATATGGCTATGAGGATGCCGGGCAGGCTTATCCGCAGGACGAAGAGGCAGAATATGCCGAAGAAGCCAGCGGCGAATATCAGGGAGAATATCAGGATTCCTCGTCTGTACCTCCGGTACCGGATCGCTCCGGCGCCAGTGACCTTACCGAGGAGGAGCAGGAGATCTTTAAGGATTTCCTCCTTATGCATGACCTCCCGGGCATTATCAGGGATGCGCTCAGCCGGATAGGTATGGAGGGAACCTGCGGGAACGTGATCATAACGGGTAACGAGCATAGCGCGAGGATCAATTTCTGCGGCGCTCTCGCAAAGGATCTGCAGCTGACCCACCCCGATTTTATCGGCAAGATAGCCAAGATCTCCGCGGAGGTCTTCAACAAAAAGGATATTTCCCGCTCCATAGCAATGCTGGACGGCGGAGCCCTTGTCATAGAAAATGCGGCTGAGCTTACAAACCAGACCTTGCAGGAGATAGTCAGGGTATTGAACCAGCCGGAGATAAGAATTTTAATGATGCTTGAGGACAACCACTTCTATCAGAAGAGGGTGGGAGAAAATATTCCGGGCTTTGCGGAAGTCTTTAATGTCCACATCAATATTCCGGCATATACAAATGATGACCTTGTTTTCCATGGACGCGAATATGCGCGCCAGAAGGAATACGCAATAGACAATATGGGGGTTCTCGCGCTGTACAGAAGAGTAGACCAGCTCCAGACGGCGAATCATTTCGTGACCTTAAACGAGGTGGAAGACATTGTAGACGAGGCGATAGAGCATGTTGATAAGAGATCCGTAGGACATTTTATGGATGTGCTTTTAGCCAAGCGATATGATGATGAAGATATGATTATTTTAAGGGAGAAGGATTTCGATGTTAGAAAAAAAGAAAAAAAGTGAGAAGATCTCAAAGCTGGTAAAGCCGGCAAAGGAAAAGAAGGCGGAGAAGAAGGAAGCCAAGGAGGCCGCAGTCTCAAAGGAGCAGGTCTTCTTTTCTGACATGGATACTTACCTCTTCGGCAAGGGCAGGCACTATGAGATATATAAGAAGCTGGGTGCCCATCCTTCCGTAGAGAACGGCAAGGATGGATACTTTTTTGCCGTATGGGCTCCGAATGCACAGTCTGTCAGCGTAGTCGGCGACTTTAACGAATGGGATTCGCAGGTCAACCCCATGCAGGGACCCAACGATGTGGGAATCTGGACGGCCTTTATCCCCGGACTTAAAGAAGGCAGTATCTATAAATACTATATAATCAAGCCCGATGGGATGTATGTGTACAAGGCAGATCCCTATGCAAACTACGCGGAGGTCCGCCCGGGAACAGCCTCCAGGCTCTTTGACATCGGTAAGTTTAAGTGGACGGACAAGGCTTGGATGGACAAGAGAAAGACTCTGGATATGAACAGGCAGCCGATGGCCATATATGAGGTTCATCTGGGTTCCTGGATGCGCCATCCCAAGCCCGACGACGAAGGTCTGTACAGCTACCGCGAATTTGCGGACAGACTTCTCGAGTATCTAAAGGAGATGAAATACACCCATATAGAGCTCATGGGTATTGCAGAGCATCCGTTCGACGGCTCCTGGGGTTATCAGGTATCGGGCTATTATGCGCCGACATCCAGGTACGGCAATCCCGATGATTTCAGATATCTTGTAAATTTAATGCATAAAAACGGGATAGGAATAATCCTGGATTGGGTTCCTGCGCATTTCCCGAGAGATGAATTCGCCCTTGCCATGTTTGACGGGACGCCGCTATACGAGTATGCGGACCCTAAAAAGGGAGAGCATCCCGATTGGGGAACCAAGATTTTTGACTACGGAAAGAATGAGGTAAAGAACTTCCTCATAGGCAATGCGAATTACTGGATGGAGGAGTTCCATATCGACGGCCTGAGGGTGGATGCAGTTGCGTCGATGCTCTATCTGGATTACGGAAAGAATGACGGACAGTGGGTAGCCAATAAGTACGGCGGCAACAATAACCTTGAGGCGATAGAGTTTTTCAAGCACCTCAATTCGGAGATACTTAACCGCTTCCCCGGAACCATGATGATAGCGGAGGAATCTACGGCCTGGCCCAAGGTTACGGGCAGACCTGAGGATGACGGACTCGGCTTCTCCTTTAAGTGGAATATGGGCTGGATGCACGATTTCTGCGATTATATGAAGCTTGACCCCTATTTCCGTAAGGATAATCACTATAAGATGACCTTTGCGATGAGCTATAACGGGGCAGAGAATTATATTCTTGTGCTTTCTCACGACGAGGTCGTTCACCTGAAGTGCTCCATGCTAAATAAGATGCCGGGAGATGAATGGCAGAAATTTGCCAACTTAAGAGCTGGCTACGGCTTCATGTTCACCCATTCCGGGAAGAAGCTGCTCTTTATGGGTCAGGAATTTGCTCAAAAGAGAGAATGGA
>JAGBNT010000109.1 GCA_017634255.1 Lachnospiraceae bacterium | reverse complement strand
TGTTCACAGGCGAACTGCGCATTTACTGCGCAGTTACGCCCCAATGTGTTGTGGTTTAAATGGGTTTTGCCCCATCGCCGAAGGCGATTTAATTGGCAAAACCCGTTACGTTCGCAGCCTGAAAGGCTGTGAACAGTAACGCATTGCATAATATCATTCGTAATGAAGCAATGACTAACTTGCGAAAGACAGCATAATGTTATATAATCTCTAAGGTTTATCAAGATGTTGTATTATAGTAAACGCCATTAGGCAAAGCCGGATGTCGTTTACTATTAGAAGGAAAATTTACCATGAGTGAAACGGATAAATATACGAGTCCCCTGTCGGAGAGGTATGCCAGTAAGGAAATGCAGTATATCTTTTCACAGGACAAGAAATTCCGCACCTGGAGACAGCTCTGGATAGCGCTCGCAGAGACCGAGAAGGAGCTGGGACTTAATATTACCGATGAACAGATAGAAGAATTAAAGGCACATAAGGATGATATTAACTATGACGTCGCAAGGCAGAGGGAAAAGGAAGTCCGCCACGACGTTATGAGTCATGTCTATGCATATGGGCAGCAGTGCCCCAAGGCGGCGGGAATAATCCATCTCGGCGCGACCTCCTGCTATGTCGGCGACAATACAGATATCATAATCATGAAAGAGGCTCTTGAGCTGGTTCGTAAAAAGCTCGTAAATGTGATTGCGGAGCTTAAGACCTTTGCGCTTAAATATAAGGATCTTCCGACTCTTGCATTTACGCATTTCCAGCCTGCCCAGCCCACAACCGTAGGAAAGAGGGCGACGCTTTGGATGCAGGATTTCATGATGGATTTAGAGGATCTGGAATATGTATTAAATTCCTTAAAGCTCCTCGGCTCCAAGGGTACTACCGGCACCCAGGCTTCATTCAAGGAGCTCTTTGACGGGAATGATGAGGTAATAGACAGGATAGACGGGATGATAGCCGCGAAGATGGGCTTTGAGTCCTGTTATGCGGTTTCAGGTCAGACCTATTCCAGAAAGGTGGATACCAGGGTAGTAAATATCCTGGCGGGAATAGCTGCGACCTCGCACAAGATGTCAAATGACATAAGGCTGCTGCAGCATTTAAAGGAGGTTGAGGAGCCCTTTGAGAAGCACCAGATAGGCTCTTCCGCCATGGCTTATAAGCGTAATCCGATGAGGTCGGAAAGGATAGCGTCCCTCGCAAGATACGTTATGGTGGACTGCCTTAATCCAGCCATAACCAGCGCGGTGCAGTGGTTCGAAAGGACCCTTGACGATTCCGCAAACAAGAGGCTTTCCATTCCAGAGGCTTTCCTCGCTACGGACGGGATATTGGATCTGGATCTCAACGTAGTTGACGGGTTGGTGGTCTATGAAAAGGTCATAGAGAAGCATCTGATGGCGGAGCTTCCGTTCATGGCTACCGAAAATATCATGATGGACTGCGTAAAGGCAGGAGGGAACAGACAGGAGCTCCATGAGAGGATAAGGGTTCTTTCCATGCAGGCGGGAGAGCATGTAAAGAAAGAGGGCAGGGACAACGACCTGCTGGAGCTCATAGCCGCCGATCCTGCGTTTAATGTGAGTCTTGAGGAGCTCAAGGAAAAGCTCAAGCCCTCCGAATATGTGGGACGCTCACCCTATCAGGTGGAGATGTTCATTAAAAACGAAGTCGATGCAGTGCTTGAAAGATATAAAGATCTGCTGGGTCTGAAAGCAGAGATAAACGTATAAGGAGTAGTGTTATGGTAAAAGCGATTGTAGGTGCAAACTGGGGAGATGAGGGTAAGGGCAAGATAACCGATACCCTTGCGACTGAAGCGGATGTGGTTGTACGTTTCCAGGGCGGGGCAAACGCCGGACACACTATAAAGAACAGCTACGGTAAATTTGCGCTTCATACCTGCCCCTCGGGAGTTTTTAACAGCAACGTTACGAATATAATCGGCAACGGAGTTGCGCTCAACATCCCGGTTCTTATGAAGGAGATCGAGGAGATAACCGGGAGGGGAGTTCCCGCCCCGAGGCTCCTCATCTCGGACAGGGCTCAGGTTGTAATGCCCTATCATATCAGGTTTGATGAATACGAAGAGGAGAGGCTTAAGGGCAAGTCCTTCGGTTCGACAAAATCCGGGATAGCTCCCTTTTATTCGGATAAGTATGCCAAGATAGGTATTCAGGTATCGGAGCTTTTTGACGAGGAATATTTAAAGGATAAGCTTGAGAATATCTGTACCTTAAAGAATACTATGCTGGTTCACCTATACAATAAGGAACCCATGAAAGCCGATGAGCTTTTTGATATATGCAGGGAATATGCCAAGATGATACGTCCTTATGTGGCGGACACCTCCGCATTTTTAAGGCAGGCTATAAAAGAGGATAAGACCATACTTTTAGAGGGTCAGCTCGGTACGATGAAAGATACGGACCACGGCATCTATCCGATGGTAACCTCCTCTTCGACACTGGCAGCCTTCGGAGCCATAGGCGCAGGAATACCTCCCTACGAGATAAAGCAGATAATAGCTGTCTCCAAGGCTTATTCCTCAGCGGTAGGAGCCGGAGCCTTTGTTTCCGAGATACTCGATGAGGCTGAGGCGGAGGAGCTTAGAAACCGCGGCGGAGATGGCGGAGAGTACGGAGCTACCACCGGCAGACCCAGGAGGGTAGGCTGGTACGACTGCGTAGCCAGCAGATACGGCTGTGCTCTGCAGGGGGCAACGGATGTAGCCCTTACGGTGCTGGATGTGCTCGGATATCTGGATGAGATACCTATATGTACGGGTTATGAGGTAGACGGAAAGGTTATCGACGACTTCCCGACCACCAGGACCCTTGAGAAGGCAAAGCCGGTATACGTAAAGCTTCCGGGCTGGAAATGCGATATCACCGGGATAAAAAAATACGAGGAGCTTCCTGACAACTGCAGAAAATATATCGAATTTATCGAAAAGCAGCTCGGCTTCCCGATAACTATGGTATCGAACGGACCTTCAAGAGAGGATATTATTTATCGCAAAAAACGCTGATTAAAAAATAATAAAGAATGGAGGAAATTATGAAAAAACTGAAACTACTGTTATTGCTGACCTTGATAGGAGTTACGCTGGCAGCCTGCGGAAAGAAGAAGGAGGCGGAGCCGGAGCCCGAGCCCGTAGACGAGGGAGCGTCGATAGTTATTGAAGATGATAAGGAGCCCGAGGTCGAAGAGGTTGTGGAGGAAGAAGCACCGGCTGAGGAAGAAGCCGATGTTCCGCCCGACGGAATGTATGCCAGCGAGCTTACCGGAGAATGGATAGACATAAGCCTGCAGGATCAGCGTCCTGTAGCGGTTATGATAGACGATGAGAAAACAGCGCTTCCCCACTTTGGAGTTTCCGAGGTGGATGTGCTCTACGAGATGGTCAACAGCACCCAGAACGAGGGAGTTACGCGTTTTATGGCTCTTGTAAAGGACTGGGGAAAGATAAAGCAGCTTGGCTCAATAAGGTCCACACGTCCTACGAACCTGCAGATATTCCCTGAGTGGGGAGCCGTGCTCTGCCACGATGGAGGTCCGTTCTGGAATGACAATTTCTATAAGAATGTCTTCGTTGAAAGGTTCAGCGGAACCTTTTCGAGAGTGGATAACGGCAAGGCAAGAGAGTTTACCGAGTATGTTCTTTCCGGAGACCTCGACAAGAACTTTAACAGCACAGGCTATTCAAAGACCTATACCGAGTATTATCAGGGCGGTTCTCACTTCGATTTCGCTTCGAGGAATAACCCCAATACTCTTGAGCAGTACAGCAATTCCGTTGCATGCACGAAGATAAACCTGCCTTTCCGCCACAACAATCCCTGGCTGGAATATGACGAGGCAGAGGGAGTTTACAAGTATTTCCAGTACGGCAGCGCGGAGAACGATGCGGGCAACGGCAACACACAGGTTAAGTTTAAGAACCTCTTCCTTATGAATGCGAAGCTCAATCAGCTCGACGAGCATGGCTACATGCAGTACATCGTAAACGATATACATAACCGTTCGGCATGGTTCATAACCAATGGAAGGGCTGTTCCCTGCACCTGGTCAAAGCAGACCGACCTTGACTACACCGTATTTACCGATGAGGAAGGAAACAAGATCAAGGCAAATGTAGGAAAGTCCTATATAGCTCTCATAAGAGAGGAAGAGTGGGATAATATCGAAATCCAGTAAGTAATGAGTAATGATAGACTTTCTGAAAAAGCTGTTTAAACGCCATCCGCGAAGGAGCCTTCCCGGACTGGACATGAAGTTTTACTGCACCGATGAATGCGACGGCTGCGGTGAATGTTACAGGCGTTATCCCACCGGACATATAAAGATGGTGGACGGCAGACCTGACTGGAGAGGACCCTGCCTTATGTGTGCGGCGTGCTCGCAGGTCTGCCCCATTGATGCAATACGTTATGGCAAGCCATAACGTATTGCATTTGCGGTTCGACCAATTAAGTTGTGCTTCGCACAAGGGTCTCACCGCTGCTTAACTCGGGATTTTGCTCCGCAAAACCCTCGCGGAACAGTGGTTATGTTCAGGTTATTAACATACTTAGCGTTATGGCAAGCCATAACAAAAGGATTTCTAAAGCATGGCGGATAAATACAGAACCGTGGAGCCGGGGAAGATATATGCCGGCGAATATACGGAAAAAAAATCGAGATTTATAGCAGCTCTTACGGGCGTAGGTGACCTTACCTCCGCCCGTGAATTTATTAACGGGCTGAAAAAGAAGTACTATGATGCGAGACACAATGTGAGCGCATATATACTTCGCAGCGAGACCGGCACCTTTGAGGAGGGCAGCATACCCTTAAGCCACTCCTCCGACGACGGGGAGCCGCCGGGAACAGCCGGGAAGCCCATACTGGAGGTTCTGACCGGAGAGGCTCTGACGGATGTGTGTCTCGTTGTGACACGTTATTTCGGAGGAACGCTCCTTGGCACAGGGGGTCTGGTTCGCGCCTATTCCACAGCCGCGAAGGAGGCTGTCCTTTCGGCGGATATAGTGGAGATGCGACCCTCGGTAAGGACCGGACTAAGATTTTCCTATGCCAATGAAGGCGGTGTCAGGAGACTTATGGAAAATTTCGGAGCCGTTTTAGAGGGCAGCGAGTACGGGACAGACGTTTCCTTTACCGTATATGTACCCGAGGAAAAAAGCGGGGAGTTTGAAAGGGCAGTGATAAATAATTTTTCCGGACAGGCGCAGATAAGCCTTGGCGAGGTTGAATTTTTTCCTTTCAAAATGTTATAATAAATTGTTCTTTGTACGTATATCCGTACGACAATTCAGTGTCTTCGTACAAAGGTCATAAATTTCTCTTGAAAGGCAGGTGGTTAATATGTCAGATGTTCCAGGGCGACGATGTAGACGACAGATAAACTTAATCACCAAAAATAGAATAGCCCAACAGGAGAAAAAATATGACTATCGACGAGATAAAGGCTCTTATAAATGAAAAAAAATACAAGGAGCTGAGATCTACTCTTGTTTCACTGAACGAGGCGGATACCGCATCAATACTTGAAGAGCTTCCCAAGGAATGGCAGATTGCGCTCTTCAGGCTGCTTCCCAAGGATCAGGCAGCCGACGTTTTCTCATTTCTTCCCACCGATATCGAGCAGGAGATAATAACCTCCCTGTCAAACAGCGAGGCAACCGAGATCATAGACAATATGATGGCGGATGATGCTGCCGACCTAATGGAAGAGATGCCTGCGATAGTGGTAAAGAGGCTGCTTGCCAATACCACTGCCGATACAAGAAGATCCATCAACCATCTGTTAAAATTCCCGGAGGATTCGGCAGGCTCCATAATGACTGTCGAATTTGTAGACCTAAAGGAAAGTCTTACGGTAGAGCAGTCTATCGAAAGGATAAGGGAAATAGGACTGGACAAGGAAACTGTAAATAACTGCTTTGTCCTGGATCCCGCAAGGAGGCTTGTGGGGATGGTCACTCTGCGCTCACTGATACTCTCTTCCCCGGAGGACGTTATAAGGGACATCATGGAGGAGAACGTAATAAGCGTGGACACCCTGACCGACCAGGAGGAGGTTGCCAGGATGATGTCCAAGTACGACTTTAACTCACTTCCGGTAGTGGACAGCGAAGCGCGGCTGGTGGGGATCATAACCATCGACGACGTAGTAGATATCATCACGGAAGAGGCTACCGAGGATATCCAGAAGATGGCAGGTATCATGCCTACCGAGACCCCTTATCTAAAGACCAGCTCCTTTAAGCTTTGGAGGAAGAGGATAATCTGGCTGCTGCTGCTTATGATATCCGCCACCTTTACGGGAGGGATAATCACCCATTTTGAAAGTGCCCTTTCTGCCTTCATTATCCTTACCGCATATATACCCATGCTGATGGATACCGGTGGAAATACGGGCTCCCAGACCTCGACCATGATAATACGTGCGCTCTCCTTAAACGAGGTGGACTTTAAGGATATTCCGAGGATATGGGGAAAAGAGATTGTGACAGCCCTGCTTTGCGGACTGTCTTTAGCAGGAGCTAATTTTATAAAGATGATAACCTTTGACCATCTCGGAGTACAGGTAGCTGCCGTTATCTGCCTCACCCTAATGGTTACTGTAATAGCGGCTGATTTTGTGGGCTGCACCCTTCCGATACTTGCCACAAAGGCGGGGCTCGACCCTACGGTAATGGCGGCGCCCATAATGACGACGATAATAGATGCGCTCTCGCTGCTCATTTATTTCCAGATAGCCACGCATCTTCTGCATATAGCGATGTAGAGAGGCAGGGAACGAAAACTTATGAGAAGCATGGAATTTAAAATGGAGAACAGGTATGAACATATAGTTCCGGGAGCCGAGGTGGAGGTGGAGGAAAGCTATCTCCAGGGAGGGCTGGTGGTGTACTATACAATAAAGCCAGCCATAGCCATGTCGGGGAATTTTAGACGCCAGGAGGCTCTTAAGGACTATCACGGCAAAGTGACGGATGTACGCGAGAATGAAAGCGGAGCCTTTTACGTTACTGTCGAATTTGAAGATTGAAAGTAACTATTCTGAACAGTTACGATTGAAAAATAAAAAACCGCTGCAGTATAGAGGGATACTGCGGCGGATTTTTTATCGCAGAGCCGACCGGCGGCTCGCGGAATAAGCTGATAAGCTGGATGCGAGTGCACCCGGCTCGATTTAAGCCATCTTATTTACGGCTTTGGTTAAACGTGATACTTTTCTGGAAACGTTGTCTTTATGATAAACGCCCTTGGAGCCAGCCTTTTCGATGGTGGAGATGGCACCCTTAAGTGCTTCGCCTGCTGCTGCCTTGTCTCCTGACTCGATAGCGGTATGAAGCTTCTTAATGGAAGTCTTAACTCCGCTCCTGACTGCCTTGTTGCGCTCTGCTCTTTTCTCGCTGGTCTTGATACGCTTTTTTGCAGATTTAATGTTAGCCACTTTTATCCCTCCTTCTTAAAGATTATAAATTTTTACTGCTTTTTCCCGGTTTTGACACGGAAGGCTTTCGCCTCACCCCGGGTTTATGCGCTCTGTCATTTTAATAGCAAAAAATCCCCGTGTCAAGAGCTTACTCAGGAGTTTACCATTGTTTTTAAAAATATTTCCCAGTATAATTGGGTGGTGCAAAAGCAGAAGAGAAGCTGATCAGGACAGCCCGAAGCGGAAAGGAAATAATAAATGTCAATAAGCGAAGACCATATAAGGAATTTCAGTATAGTCGCACATATAGACCACGGCAAATCCACCCTTGCCGACAGGATAATAGAGAAGACTGGGCTTCTGACGGAGCGCGAGATGCAGGATCAGGTCCTCGATAATATGGATCTGGAGAGGGAAAGAGGCATAACGATAAAGAGTCAGGCCGTAAGGACCGTATATCAGGCAAAAAACGGAGAGGAATATATCTTCAACCTGATAGACACCCCGGGTCATGTGGACTTTAACTATGAGGTCTCGCGTTCTCTGGCGGCGTGTGACGGGGCGATACTGGTCGTGGACGCCTCCCAGGGCATAGAGGCACAGACCCTTGCAAATGTCTATCTGGCGCTGGATCACGATCTGGAGGTTTTCCCTGTCATAAATAAGATAGACCTGCCCTCAGCCAGACCGGATGAGGTGGCTGCCGAGATAGAGGATGTAATAGGTATAGAGGCGGCGGACGCACCGAGGATATCCGCGAAGCAGGGCATAGGCATAGAGGACGTTTTAGAGGCAATAGTAGAGAAGATCCCCGCACCCCGGGGGGATATAAATGCCCCTCTTAAGGCGCTTATCTTTGATGCGGTCTACGATTCCTACAAGGGGGTCATAGTCTTTATAAGAGTGATGGACGGGGTGATCCGAAAGGGGACCCCGGTTAGATTTATGGCTACCGGAGCCAGCGACGAGGTAATAGAGGTAGGCTATTTCGGTGCAGGGCAGTTTATCCCATGCGAGGAGCTCTCCGCCGGAATGGTAGGTTATATAACCGCAAGCATAAAGGAATTAAAGCAGACGAGGGTGGGAGATACCGTAACCAATTCCATGGAGCCCTGCAAGGAGGCGCTCCCCGGATATAAGAAGGTAAATCCGATGGTCTACTGCGGGGTTTATCCTGCCGATTCGGCTAAATATCCCGATCTTCGGGATGCCCTCGAGAAGCTGCAGCTAAACGACGCCTCCCTGGTGTACGAGCCGGAGACCTCCATCGCATTAGGATTCGGATTTAGATGCGGCTTCCTTGGACTGCTGCATCTGGACATTATCACGGAGCGCCTGGAGCGGGAGTACGACATGGACCTCGTTACGACAGCTCCGGGAGTCGTTTACAGGATACACAAGTCCGACGGGGAGCTTATGGAGCTCACCAACCCGGCTAATATGCCTGACCCCTCCGAGATAGACTATATGGAAGAGCCCTATGTAGCCGCGGAGATAATGGTATCCACGGAGTATCTCGGGGCAATAATTAGCCTTTGTCAGGAAAGACGCGGCATCCAGACCGGGATGGACTACATGGAGACTACGAGGGTGCTCTTAAAATACGAGCTTCCGTTAAATGAGATAATCTATGACTTTTTTGACGCGCTGAAAAGCCGTTCGAGAGGCTATGCCTCCTTTGACTACGAGCTTTCGGAATATAAGCGCTCCGAGCTGGTTAAGCTGGACATACTTATAAACCATGAATACGTGGATGCCCTGTCCTTTATCGTGTTTAAGGACAACGCTTATGAGCGCGGAAAGAAGATGTGCGAAAAGCTGAAGGAAGAGATACCCAGACAGCTTTTCGACATTCCGCTGCAGGCTGCCGTCGGAGGAAAGATAATTGCCCGGGAAACCATAAAGGCATACAGGAAGGATGTGCTGGCAAAGTGCTATGGAGGAGACATAAGCCGAAAGAGAAAGCTGCTTGAAAAGCAGAAGGAAGGCAAAAAGAAGATGCGCCAGATAGGAAATGTGGAGATACCTAAAAAGGCCTTCTTAAATGTCCTAAAGCTCGGGGACGAGTAGAGCCGGAGCTTAAGAGCGCCTCCGTTTAAGAGCCCATGTCTGAAGATAATAAGATCTCACTTTATATTCATATCCCCTTTTGCATAAAGAAATGCAATTACTGTGATTTCCTGTCTTTCCCCGAGGGAGGCAGGAATACTGCGCTTATGGAGCAGTATTTTAAAGCCCTCCTAAGGGAGGCAAAAGCCCTTGAGGGGGGAAAGCTCATCCTTGACAGGGAAAGAGAGGCGGAAACGGTAGTTGACATAAATAGACAAGTTCGAAGCATATATATTGGCGGCGGAACCCCTAATATAATAGATGCTGAAAAAATATCTGAAATATTATGTAAACTAAAGAATATTTTCACGGTGGATGAAAAGACCGAGATATCCATCGAATTAAATCCGGGGGTGTACGGGGAGGATATTATAAAAAGGGAGCTTACCGTGCTAAGGGCAGCCGGAATAAACCGCCTCAGCATAGGGCTGCAGACCGCGGATAACGGTGAGCTCAAAAAGCTCGGGCGCATACATAGCTTTGAGGACTTCCTAAGGCTCTATGGCGCTGCGCGGGAGAGCGGCTTTGAAAATATCAATATCGACCTCATTTCCGGTATACCGATGCAGACTGTTAAAAGCTATGAGCGGACTTTAGATAAGGTGCTTGCCCTTAAGCCGGAGCATATTTCGGCGTACTCCCTGATAATAGAGGAGGGAACCCCTTTCGGGGAGGGGGACAGGGAGAGCCTTAAGCTGCCGGATGAGGATGAGGAATACGAAATCTACCTTATGACGCGGCGTATCTTAAATGAAAACGGGTATGACAGATACGAGATCTCAAACTATGCCCGTAAGGGGTATGAGTGCGTCCACAATCTCGCATGCTGGGACAGAAAGGACTATCTTGGGCTGGGACTCGGGGCTGCATCCCTTATGGGAGCCTTCAGGTTCTCCAACACCCGGGAGCTTAAAAGATACCTGCCGGCTCCTGCGGACTCCAGGGTGGAAGTGCAGCGCCTTAAAGAGAAGGAAGCCATGGAGGAGTTTATGTTCCTGGGCTTAAGAAAGACGGCTGGGGTCAGGCGCAGGGATTTTGAGAGCTCCTTCGGAGTGAGCCTTGACGGGATATACGCTGGTGTCATAGCTAAATACAGCAGGCTCGGGCTCATCGAGGACGATGGGGAGAGCGTCCGGCTGACGGTACGGGGGATGGACGCCGCCAATGAGATTATGTCTAACTTCCTGTTGTAGAATTGTATAAAAATTGGTAGAATTGTTCATATAGTGTGTCTTATTTAGCATATTTTTGGAGAAGTTTAGCTGATTTTATGGAGAGTAATAGTAAAGAAACAAAGGAAAGCAGTTTTTCCGGGCGGGGCAGGGAAGAGATAACGGTGCTGTTTGAATACAACATTCAGACGGACACTATGAATTATTCCCGGAATATCAATAAATTCATACCCTGTTCCATGCGGATAGAGTTTTTCAGTGACGGAATGGAGGTTTCCGGAAAGGTATATCCCGAGGATGTTAAGCGGGCTCTTAGCTTTTTCAGACCTCTGGCGATAGACGACCCTGACGAGGAGAGGACAGAGTCCTTCCGGTGCATGGATTTTGAGGGAAACTACAGATGGTTTAAGGCGACCGGAAAGGCTATTAACGACGACGACCAGAAACCCCTCATGATATACGGAAGCCTGTCTCCGGTAAACGGCGAGGTGACCGTCAGGGAGACGGAGGGAAGCCGGGACGAGGTTACTGGTCTTGACAGCTACTCTCTTGCAGAGAAAAAGATAAAAAGCATCTACGCGGAGGATATGGATTCCTGCCTCAATACCCTGTTTTTGATATCGGTGTCTTCGGTGGACAGGGTAAGGCAGGAAAAGGGGGACGAAAGCGCGGACAAGCTTTTGGGCGACGCAGCCCAGACCCTTAAGAACGCGATAAGGACGACCGATGAGCTGGGTCGTTACAGTGCGACCGGTTTTATCTTCGCCATGCCCGGAATAACCGATGTCAGGATAGTCTGCGATAAGGCTGCGTTTATGCTCAGCAGCTTAAAGGAGCTCATAAAGGAAAGCTTCCCCGGGGTTAAGAGCGAGGTTAATATCGGAGTGGCGCTTTCGCAGCCGGTATTTCCATCGGGGTATGATAAGATGCTCGATAAGGCGGACAAGGCGCTAAAGAGAGCACAGCAGGATGAAGAAGATACCTTCTATATATATGACAGCTCCTTAAAGTCCAGAGATGAATTTGAGGTTGCCCCCGCTTCGGCAGAGGGCGATATGACCCTGATAAAAAATATCCTGGATCCGATAGTAACCTGGGCATACGCCGTCGATTCCGATCATAACATTATCTATATGAACAAGGCGATGAAGGATCGCTTTGAAGGGGTGAGCGAAGGCTGCTGCTATGAGAAGCTTAAGGGCAAGGACAGCCCGTGCCAGGACTGCCCGATGAAGCTCATGGCGGACGATGAGCGCTCACAGGATTTCGACGTATATTCTCCCGATCTAAGGGCGAAGGAGCATGTCCGCTGCACCAGGATATCCCTTAAAAATCGCGATACCATCTTTGTCATAGCCGATGTCAATGAGGATATAAAACAGCAGATGCGTGAGATAGAAAAGAGCATGCATCACTTTAATGATGCGATCATAAAGTCTCATGACATTATCTGGGAGATAAATTTAAGCCGGAATAAATGCACCCGTGTAAGGGAGGCGAATATAGCAAAGATAGAGGGCGATGTTGTTACAAGCTACGCGAAGCTCAGAAAGGAAGCCCTTGATAACATTGTCCACTATCAGGACAGGGAGGAGTTTCTTGCCGCAACCGACCCCGACTCTATCCACGAGGCGGTTAAGATGGGGAAGACCACGATCAACAAGCAGCTTAGGATAAAGGGCGAGAACGGGGAATACAGATGGTATGATGTAAGCTCGGTACTTTATATAACCGACGATTACGAGGAAGATGAGCTCGTGATCTTTTCTGCCAGGGATATCAACGACCTGAAAAATGAGCTTAAGCAGAAGGCGATGGTCGAGGCGAAATATCATACCATTATTGAGAACAACGAGTTCATGCAGGAGATAGCCCAGAGCAATGAGCGCTACGAGCATGTAAACGAGCTTACCTCGATCTTTGTATTTGAATATGACGTTCCCTCTTCAAGGTACTATGTCTGCACTACCTTTGAGGAGATGTTTGACCTGACTGAGGGTATGCTGGCGGACGAGTGGTCGCTTCTGGAGGGGCTGGTGGTCTACAAGGACGACCGGGAGAAGTTTACGGATTTCCTGCGGAAGGTAAAATCCCAGCCGGATACCCACGAGATAACGGTAAGGCTCATAAACCGCTATGAGGTTTCTCGCTGGTTCACGATAACAGTGCAGACCCTTAACGGGCTGAATAATGAATTATACAGGGTTCTCGGCATATTGCAGGATGTGAATGCCGAGATGGAGATAAAGGCGGAGCTCGAGTTCAGGGCGGATTATGACTCTATGACGAAGCTCTATAATTCCGAGGCGTTTTACCGCAAGGCGCAGGAGATCATCCACTCCGATATGGAGATGCACTATGCAATTATCTCAGTGGATATCGACAGGTTCAGGGTCATAAACGACAGATTCGGCATTAAGACCGGAAACAAGTGCTTAGAGGAGCTCGGGCGCAGCATCCGGGAGAGCCTCAAGGGAGTAAATATTGCGGGAAGGTACATGGCGGATGTATTCTCCATCCTCATAGCCTATGTACATGAGAAGGAGATATTTGACTATATAGATTCGCTTACGGCAAGCTTCAGCTTTGACGCTGCAAGGCGCTGCGGCTCTACCTTATCCTACGGCATCTATATGATCAGTAAGCGGGACATTCCGGTGCGCTTAATGTGCGACAGAGCCAGAATGGCGAAGCAGGAGATAAAGAATAATTCCATAACGAATTTCGCCATTTACGACGACAAGGTAAGGATACAGCAAAGAAAGATATCCGAGATCACCTCCCAGATGAATGTGGCTCTGGACAACAATGAATTTGTAATGTACCTGCAGCCCAAGGTGGACTTAAAGACGGAAAAGCTTTGCGGGGCGGAGGCGTTAGTGCGCTGGCTCCATCCCACCAAGGGAATACATTCCCCCGGAGAGTTCATACCGCTTTTTGAAAGCAACGGCTTTGTTAAAAAGCTGGACGAATATATGTGGGAGACTGCCTGTGAATATCTGGCAAGGCTTAAGAATATGGATAAGCTCATCCCGATCTCGGTAAATATCTCCCGTTTCCATATAAACAATACGGATCTGGTCAGGGTGCTTACCGATATGATAAACAGGAATGGCATAGACCCCAAATATCTGGAGCTGGAGATAACGGAAACCCTCTTTACCGACAACGCCGAGGATCTTTACGCCACGATGCAGAGGCTCAAGGATATAGGCTTCGTGATAGAGATGGACGATTTCGGCTCGGGCTATTCCTCCCTCAACATGCTAAGACGTGCTCCTGTGGATATCATAAAGATAGACAGGTATTTTATAGACAAGATAATGTCCACCAAGAGGGGACGCATAATAGTGGAAAATTCGGTTTCCATGTCCAGGCAGCTCGGCTTAAAGGTAGTGGCAGAGGGTGTGGAGACAAGAGAACAGGCAGAGTTTCTTAAATCCATTAACTGTGATGTAGCGCAGGGGTATTATTATTCCAAGCCGGTGACTACGGAAGAGTTTGAAAAGCTGCTGGTGGAGCGTTTCAAAGAGATATAGAAGCGCATCCATAGCTGCCTTGAGATAGTTGATAACCGTACAGGAGGAGCTGATGTTATTTGTTCGTCAAGAGAAACTTAAAGAGGGAATGAGGCTTGCAAAACCCATATATAATAAAAAGGGTGTCCTGCTCTATGACAGAAATTCCAAGCTTACCAAACAGGGTATAGAGAGCGTCCATAATTTCGGCATCATAGGTCTTTATATCCTGGAACCGGCGGAACCTGTACCTCCTATGACGGACGAGGATATGGAGTTTGAACGCTTCACTATGATGTCCACCTTTGCCATAGAGGATGAGCTTCGGGCTATCCACGATAAGGATAAAAACGATTCGGGGCTTGAGCAGGTAGCCACCCAGATCATTAAAAGGTACGGACATCTGGATCACAAGATAAATTTCGTGCAGTCCTTAAGGAGCCGTGAGGATAAATATTTTAAGCACGCCCTTAACACCGCGATCCTGACGACTATGATAGCCCACAGGCTAAATCTTAAGCATACCCAGCTTCATGATGCCGTTATGTCGGCGCTTATCATGGACATAGGCATGCTGGATATCCCGGAGGAGCTTAAGGATAAGTCGGGGTCAGATCTCACCGAGGGAGACATGGAGACCATTGAGAGACTCGCTATGGCGGGTACACGCTATATCGAGAGTGCCACCTCCCAGAATCCGGTCATAAGGAGGATATCCATACAGGTCATAAGAGAAATGGAGTCCTACGCCAGGAACGATTTTGCCGAAAAGGCGGGGAAGAGCTATTATGAGGCAAAGGTCGTAAAGCTTGCGGCGATTTTTGACAACATGACTGCGATGAACGATTTCGATGAGCCGAGCTCCGAGATTTCCGCCATAAGGTTTTTGATGGAAAATGACGAGATGTTTGAGCCGGAGATAACCGATGCTCTTATAAAGTCCATAAATATCGTTGTTCCCGGCTGTTCGGTGGAGCTGAATACCGGAGAAAAGGCTCTTGTCATAAATGAAAATGAAAGGGACATCCTAAAGCCCATAGTGCTTACTTTTTCCGACAACAAGATAATAGACCTCGGACAGGAGCTTGTATACGGCGGCATCTATATAAAGGATGTAATGAAGACGATGGATAACCGCTGCGTTGTGGATAAGAGCGCACTTGCCAGCTTTGGCGTATCGGTTTAAGGCAGATACAAAATGATAGATATAAACCAGATCTTATCCGAAGCCAGAAACTGCAGGGCTTCGGATATTCATTTAAGCGTGGGCGCCGTGCCGAAATTCCGGATACACGGGGAGCTTAAGGATTCCAACTTCCATAAGCTCTCCTCCGCAGAGACACTGGAGACCCTGGTAAATTTCATGACCCATGAGCAGAGGGACCGTTTCGAAGCGGAGGGGGAGATAGAGCTCTCGGTATCTATCCGTGATTTCGGGCGCCTCAGGGTCAATGCCTATAAGCAAAGGGGCAGCATAACCATAGCATTAAGGCTCGTGGACAAGGAGATACCCGATACCGCCCAGTTCAGTATACCGCCGGCGGTTGTAAGGCTTACGGAGGAAAAGAAGGGACTCATCATCATGACAGGACCCTCAGGCTCGGGAAAGTCCTCCATGCTTGCCGCTATGATAGACAGGATCAACTCCTCCAGAGCATGCAATATCATTACGCTGGAGGACCCCATAGAGTTTTTGCATAAAAATTCTATGAGCATGATAAATCAGCGTGAGATAGGACTCGATGTAAAGGACTATCGCACGGCGTTAAAGAGCGCCCTGAGGGCGGACCCCGACGTACTGGTCGTGAACAGGATAAGCGGGGCAGAGGAGGCTTCTCTGGTCCTGACGGCGGCTGAGTCCGGAAGGCTCGTATTCGCGGCAATGTCCACTAATTCAGTGCCGGAGACCATAAGCTCCATCGTGGATATCTTTCCGCAGCAGGAGCGCACCATGGCGCGATTCCGCCTTGCGGACAACCTCAAGGCGATAGTTACGAGACAGCTCATACACACCTCCCAGGGCATGTCGGTCCCTGCCTATGAGCTCCTTTTCATGAACGGAAAGATGCGTGAGCTCGTCAGGCTCGACAGGTCGGTGGAGCTCTACGAAGCCATAAAGGCAGGCGCGGACAAGGATATGGTGACTATGGACCAGTCCTTGACAGAGCTTGTGCAATCGGGTACAATCAGTGCCGAAGAGGCGGTGGAAGCCGCTCTCGACCCCGAGGCGCTGGCAAGAGACCTCGGAGTAAATCTTTAAAAGACCCTTCGGTCTTTACTAATTCCTTTTTTAAAATTTTATAGTGTTGCCCGGCGGGGGGCGCTCTTTGTCCTCCCTTCGGGCAGAAAGTGAGGTACATTCAGGATGTTTTGCAGTGTGGTATCTAGTACTCTTTACGGTATCGACGCCAGACTCATCCATGCAGAGGCCGACATTGCGGATGACGCGATGCCTGCCTTTGATATGGTGGGCTATCTGGGAAGCGAGGTAAGGGAGGCAAGGGAGAGGATTAAAAGCGCGGTCAAAAATTCGGATTTCGAGCTTCCGGCAAAAAAGATAACGGTGAACCTGTCTCCAGCGGATATGAGGAAGAGCGGAACCTCCTTTGACCTTGCAGAGGCGGTTGCCATCCTGGCGGCTATGATGGAGCTGGACTCAGAGAGGCTTAAGGATTCGGTGATAGTGGGGGAGCTGTCCCTTTCGGGGAAGGTAAAGCCCATAAACGGCATCCTGCCAATGGTGATGGAGGCGGCAAGGAATGGATATCGCCGCTTCATCCTCCCCAGTGAAAATACAGGGGAGGGAGGGGCGGTAAAAGGAATTTCTGTAATCGGAGTGTCCACCCTGAAGGAGGCAATGGCTTATTTAAAGGGGGAGGTGGACATACAGCCGGTTCAGGCGACGGAGGCTCTAAAGGAGGGAAGACGGCAGTACGAGGTGGACTTCGCGGAGCTAAAAGGACAGGAGCAGGCAAGGAGGGCTGCGGAGGTGGCGGTTTCAGGGATGCACAATATCCTTCTGATCGGTCCGCCGGGCAGCGGGAAGAGTATGATAGCAAAGAGAATACCTACGATAATGCCGGAGCTTACGCTAAAGGAGAGTCTTGAGCTTACAAAGGTCTATTCCGCTGCCGGAGCCTTAAAGGAAGACGGGATAATGCATTTAAGACCCTTTGTTCAGACCCACCATACCACCACAGCCCAGGCATTGTCTGGGGGAGGGCATTATCCGAGACCCGGGCTCTGCTCCCTTAGTCTTTACGGAGCCCTGTTTTTAGACGAGCTGCCGGAATTTTCCCGGTCTGCCCTGGAGGCATTGAGGGAGCCGTTGGAGGACAGGGTGATAAACGTATCGAGGGTGGGATGGAAATATACCTTTCCAGCGTCATTCTTAATGATCGCTGCTATGAATCCTTGTAAATGCGGCTACTTTCCCGACCGCTCCCGCTGTACCTGTACGGAGGTCTCCATAAAGAAATATCTGTCGAGGATAAGCCGCCCGCTTCTGGACAGGATAGACATATCCGCCCAGGCGGAGGAGGTCTCCTTTGAGGAGCTTAACGATAATTCCAGAACGGCGGAAAGCTCGGAGAGGATAAGACAGAGGGTGATGAGCGCCTTCGAGATACAGCGCCGGCGGTTTAAGGACACAGGGATCAATTTTAATTCCGAGATAGATGTAAAGGACATAAGAAAATACTGCCGCCTAGGGTTAAAGGAGGAGAACCTTTTAAAGGAGGCATTTAAGGTTCTTAACTTAAGCGCCAGGGCATATCACAGGATATTAAAATGCGCCAGGACCATAGCCGATATGGACGGCTCCGATGAGATCCGCTGCGCACATCTTAGCGAGGCAATAGGCTACAGGAGCCTGGACGGGAGATACTGGAATGGGCGGGACTAGAGATGATTACGTATTTTTAACCCCCTTTGACAGCGCTTTCCCGGAAAGGCTTAAAACCATACCCCAGCCTCCACGGGGGATATACGTAAAAGGCTCCCTGCCGGACCCGGAAAAACCCTCTGTAGCTGTCATCGGAGCGAGGAGCAATACCGAATACGGCAGGAAGGTCGCGCAGCTCTTCGCGGCGGGTCTTGCCAGGCACGGAGTACAGATAATAAGCGGGATGGCAAGGGGGATAGACGGGATAGCGCAGGAGGCTGCCGTAAATGCCGGGGGAGCGAGCTTTGGCGTATTAGGCTGCGGTGTAAACGTGGTATATCCTAAGCTCAACGCAGAGCTTTTTGAAAAGGTGGAAGCCTCCGGGGGCATCATAAGCGAATATCCCCCGGATATGGAGGCAAGGGCGGAGCTTTTTCCCCAGAGGAACCGGATAATTTCAGGGCTTTGCGATATATTGCTGGTAGTCGAGGCAAGGATCAAGTCAGGAACAGCCATAACGGTGCGCTGCGCCCTCGACCAGGGCAGGGATGTCTTTGCCGTTCCGGGGAGGATATCCGACCCCTTAAGCGTAGGCTGCAATGCCCTTATAGCGGACGGGGCGGGGGTGGCAAACCGACCGGAGGATATTCTGGAGGCGCTCGGGCTTATGGAAAAGAGTCCCGGGACGCAGGTGTTTTTTAAGACAGGCTTAAGGGGGCTTCCTCCCGGGCAGGTAAATGTGCTCCGCTGCATAGACTATGCGCCTACCGGAATGGGGGAGCTTGCGCGAAAGACGGGGCTTGATATGCAGGAGCTGATGGAAATATTATTAAAGCTGGAGCTCGGGGGGATGATAACGCGCTGCGGCGCCTCGCACTATATTAAGAAGATTTAGGATCATGGCTGTTGGGGAAATCGGGGGAGCGTCCCCTGATTTCCCCTCTTGCAATAAGATTTTTTTTGTTGTATATTGTGAAATCGAAAAATAGCGTGGTTGTCAATATACTGCGCGTGGTTTACATAATGCTAGGCAACAAAGGAAAAGCAATGGCGAAGAATTTAGTTATAGTTGAGTCTCCGACAAAGGAAAAGACCATAAAAAAGTTTCTTGGAAAAAATTATGAGGTTGTCGCCTCTATGGGACATGTACGCGACCTTCCCAAAAGCCAGATGGGAATAGATGTCGATAATGATTTCGAACCCAAGTACATAACCATAAGGGGAAAGGGAGAGCTTTTGGCTTCCCTTAGAAAAGAGGTAAAAAAGGCAGACAACATATATCTTGCAACCGACCCGGACCGTGAGGGAGAGGCGATAAGCTGGCATCTTACCAAGGCGCTGAAGCTGGAGCCCGGAGAGACGGATAAGAAGGTTGAACGCATAACCTTTAACGAGATCACTAAAAACGCGGTAAAGAGCGCCATTAAAAATCCCAGGAATATAGATATGAATCTCGTGGACGCCCAGCAGGCGCGGAGGGTCTTAGACAGGATGGTAGGCTACGGGATTTCGCCCCTGCTTTGGGCAAAGGTAAAAAGAGGTCTTTCCGCAGGCAGGGTTCAGTCAGTGGCACTCAGGATGATCTGCGACCGGGAGGATGAGATAAACGCTTTTATTCCCGAGGAATACTGGACTTTCGACGCCTCCTTTAAGGCAGAGGGAGAGAAGAAGCCTCTGATCGCAGGCTTTTACGGAGATAAAAACGGAAAGATAACCGTCCGCACCGGTGAAGAGGCTGCGGCGATAAAGAAAGAATGTGAAAAGGCGGCATACAGGGTCTATGAGGTAAAAAATGGAAAAAGAACCCGGAAGCCGCCCCTTCCCTATACCACCAGCACAATGCAGCAGGAGGGCAGCTCGGTTCTTAACTTCTCCACCCAGAAGACAATGCGTATAGCCCAGCAGCTCTACGAAGGAATAGATATAAAGGGAGAGGGTACGGTAGGACTGATCTCTTACCTCAGGACCGATTCCACCAGGATATCCGAGGAGGCACAGGCAGCCGCGGCAGAATATATAAGAGCCAACTTCGGGGAGGCTTATTTAAGCGGAGCGGCAGCTGCAAAGAAGAGCGATAAAAAGATACAGGACGCCCATGAGGCAATACGTCCCACCGATATTGCAAGGACTCCTGCCTCCATAAAGGGGAGCCTTTCGAGGGAGCAGTACAGGCTCTATGAGCTTATCTGGAAGAGGTTTGCCGCTTCGCAGATGGCTTCTGCCGAATACGAGACCTCAAACGTCAAGCTCATAGCGGATGATAAATATCTGTTCTCAGCATCGGCATCCAAGCTGGTATTCGAGGGCTTTATGAAGGTGTACAAGCCTAAGGAGGACGAGGAAGAGGGCTCGAATGTAATGCTGGGAGGCATCAGCCAGGACAGCGCCCTTAAGCTTGAAAAAATAGAGGAAAAACAGCACTTTACCAATCCTCCGGCCCACTATACGGAGGCGAGCCTCGTGCGGGCGCTGGAGGAGCAGGGGATAGGACGCCCCAGTACCTATGCTCCCACTATAACGACAATACTTGCAAGAAGGTATGTTACTAAGGAAAACAAAAATCTCTATGTGACCGAGATAGGAACGGCGGTCAACAATATCTTAAAGGACGCCTTTCCGAGCATCGTGGATGTGAATTTCACCGCGAATTTCGAAAAGCTCCTGGACGGGGTAGAAGAAGGCGATGTCCGCTGGAAGACCATAATCGAGAATTTCTATCCCGACCTCAAGGACGCTGTGGACAAGGCTGAGAAGGAAATAGAGGAGATAGAGATAAAGGACGAGGTTACGGACGAAGTCTGCGAAAACTGCGGCAGGAACATGGTCATTAAGTACGGACCTCACGGTAAATTCCTTGCCTGCCCGGGCTTTCCCGATTGCAGGAACACGAAGCCCTATTTCGAAAAGATAGGTATAGCCTGTCCAAAGTGCGGCGCTGATATAGCCATCAAGTCCACCAGAAAGGGCAGAAGATACTATGGCTGCATAAATTACCCGGAGTGCGATTTCATGAGCTGGTCACGCCCCTCGGATGTGAAATGTCCGAAGTGCGGCTCCATGATGGTGGAAAAGGGAGCTAAGCTGGCGTGTATCAATGAGGAATGTAAGAATGTTATAAATAAGAATTAAGGATAAAGAAGGGATGAGATAATGGCATCGATCGGGAGAAAGAAACTCAGGCTTGGAGATATTCTGGTAATGCATAACGTGCTTACACAGGAGCAGCTTGACGAAGCCTTAAAAATGCCGAGGCTGGAGGACGAAAAGCTGGGTGAACTGCTCGTGCGACTGAATCTGTGTACCGAGGATGCCATAGCACAGGCCTTAAGCCGCCAGTTAAAGATTCCCATAGCGGATCTTATTGGTATGCAGATAGAGGATTCCGTGCTCTCTCTTATCCCCTCCTCCCTGGCAAAGAAGTATCTTGCGATTCCCATAGGCTTCAGCCAGGAGAATGCCAACGTTTTGTACGTAGCCATGTCCGATCCGATGGATATGATCGCTCTCGACGATTTCGGCATAGTTACCAACTACCAGATAGAGCCGAGGGTAGCCATTCCCTCCCAGATACATGCTGCCATAGACAGGGCATACGGTACGCAGGACGCCCTGGAGGTAGCCAGCAAATACGAGAGGGAGCGGGCTGAGCTTTACGGAAATGAAGAAGAAAACAAGGTTCAGGAGGAAAGCTCAGAGGTAAGCAACGCCCCCATAGTACAGCTGGTACGGGGCATGATAGAGCAGGCTATAAGGCAGAGAGCCTCTGATATACATATTGAGCCCATGCCGGAAAAGGTAAGGGTCAGATATCGTATCGACGGTGCTCTCTATGAGAGGATATCCTATTCAAATAAGCTCCTGCCGGCAATCGTCGCCCGTATAAAGGTTACCGGAGGCATGGACATCTCGGAGAAGAGAAAGCCGCAGGACGGGCGTATCACCCAGATAGTGGACAAGAGGGAGTACGATATCCGTGTATCTTCCATCCCCACAGTATACGGAGAGAAGATAGTTTTAAGAATAGCCTCCAAAAACGCGCTGATGCGCCGGAAGGAGGAGCTGGGCTTAAGCGAAAGCGACGTTCAGAAATTCGATTCGATCCTTAAGCACCCCCACGGGATAATACTGGTTACGGGGCCTACGGGTTCCGGAAAATCCACAACTCTTTATACCGCCCTGTCGGAGCTTAACAGGGAGGATGTAAATATCATTACCGTCGAGGACCCCGTGGAGGCGAATATTGACGGTATCAACCAGATTCAGGTAAATAATAAGGCTGATCTTACCTTTGCCAATGCCTTAAGGTCGATCTTAAGGCAGGACCCGGATATAATAATGATAGGTGAGATACGTGATTCCGAGACGGCTGAGATTGCGGTACAGGCGTCCATCACGGGACATCTCGTGGTGAGCACCCTGCACACCAATTCCACCGCGAGCTCCGTAAGCCGTCTGGTGGATATGGGAGTTGAGCCCTATCTTTTATCCGATGCCCTTGTGGGTGTCATCGCACAAAGGCTGGTGCGCAGGCTCTGCCCTTTCTGCAGGAGGAAGAGGAAGCCCGACAGCTACGAAAAGGTCATCTTAGGGCTAAAGCCGGACGCGGGCAATGATATCTATGAACCCGGCGGCTGTCCCCAGTGCGACAACACCGGCTACAAGGGACGTATTGGCGTCTATGAGATATTGGAGGTCACGGCGGATATAAGGAGGGATATAACCGAGAGAGCTTCTACTGAGCAGATAAGAAAGACGGCTCTGGAGGGGGGAATGGACACCCTTCGCATGGAGGCGACCCGTTATGTGCTGGAGGGAGTGACTTCATTTTCCGAAATGACCAAGGTTTCTTTTGATATATAAACAGGGGGTTTATAATGCAGGATATTAAAGAGGCTCTTCGGGCTGCAATGGACAGGGGTGCGAGTGACGTGCATTTTTCCGTAGGACGTCCCGCCATGTTGAGGATAGACGGCAAGCTGGTTCCTATCGAGGAGGAAAGGCTCATGCCGGCGGACACCGAAAGGCTTATACTTCCGGTTCTAAATGAACAGAATATTGCCGAGCTTAAGGAAAAGGGCGAGATAGACCTGGCTCTTTCCGTGGAGGGAATAGGGCGCTTCCGTATAAATGTGTTTATGTCCAGAGGCTCCTACGCGGCTGCGTTAAGACTTCTGCCCTACAACATCCCGTCCCCCGAGGATTTGAACCTTCCCGCGGCGGTGGTGGAGACTACGAATAAGAAGAGGGGACTGGTACTGGTGACCGGACCTACCGGCTCCGGTAAGTCTACTACATTGGCGTCCCTTATAAATGAGATAAACCGCAAATATCCGGTGCATATAATCACTCTTGAGGATCCTATCGAGTACCTGCACCGCTCCCAGACTGCAATAGTCAACCAGAGGGAGGTGGGGCTCGATACCCAGAGCTACGCCGATGCCCTAAGGGCGGTCTTAAGACAGGACCCGGACATCGTTCTTTTAGGAGAGATGAGGGATCTGGACACGATATCCACGGCGGTAACCGCGGCGGAAACAGGTCATCTGGTCTTTTCCACCCTGCATACAATGGGTGCAGCGGCCACGATAGACCGTATCATAGACGTATTCCCGCCCCACCAGCAGGAGCAGATAAGGATACAGCTTTCGACGGTCTTAGAGTGCGTCGTGTCCCAGCAGCTCCTTCCCACTTTGGGAGGAGGACGCTGCGCCGCCTTTGAGGTAATGGTCCCCAATCCGGCTATAAGGAACCTTATCCGCGAGGGCAAGACCTATCAGATAACCTCAATGATACAGACCAGCCGGAAGGCAGGCATGATGCTCCTTGACGATTACCTGGCGGAGCTTTATATCAAGAATAAGATCAGCAGGGATACGGCAATCTCCTTTGCACAGGACTACTCCTATATCGAGAGGAAGCTGCTGTAAGGGCTGTTTGTTAACATAATTGTTGCAAAATGTGCGATATGGTGATATAGTCGGGCTATCATTAAACGATAGAAGGTTGCTGTGACAAATTATAATTATTCGGCGGTTGACCGGACAGGAAAAGAGATACGCGGTCAGCTTCAGGCGGAAAACGAGATCGAAGCCCGGGAGAAGATCAAGGGCGGCGGTCTTTTAGTGCTTGAGGTATCGGAGGCTGACGCGCTGGACAAAAATATAGAGTTTAGCATTGGCACGAGAAAGCCCGGAGCAAGGGATTTCTCGGTTTTTTGCCGTCAGTTCGTGGCTATGACCCAGGCGGGGGTAACGATTATAGATGCCCTGAAGATGCTCGCGGATCAGACCCAGAATGCGATACTTCGAAAGACGGTAAAGAATACGCAGATCTCCGTTGAAAAGGGTGAGACGCTTTCGGACTCGATGAGGCTCGACAGCAAGGTCTATCCGGAGCTTCTTATCAATATGGTAGAAGCCGGAGAAGCCACCGGTGCTCTGGATATAGCCTTTGAGCGTATGGCGATCCACTATGAGAAAGAAGCCAAGCTTAAGGCGCTTATGCGAAAGGCTATGGTGTACCCGATAGTTGTCGGGATAGTGGCAGTGGGAGTTATAATCTTAATGCTTACCTTTGTCATCCCGAGATACGTGGTCATGTTCAACGACCTCGGGGCGAAGCTTCCGGGGATAACGGTCGCGGTAGTAAAATTAAGCGATTTTATAATAAAGTTCTGGTATCTCATAATCCTGGTCGTTATAGCCATAGTGATAGCGCTAAAGCTCTACGGGAAAACTGAGTCGGGGCGCAGGGTCTTTGGAAGACTGGCTCTTAAGGCGCCGGTTTTCGGAAACCTTACGATAAAGACCTGCTGCGCACGTTTTGCGAGGACGATGAGCACCATGCTGGCAGCGGGCATATCCGTGGACGAGGCGGTGGGTATCACTGCGGGAACGGTTGGCAACGCTATTATAGAGGATGCCATAAAGGAGTGCAGAAACGAGATAATGCAGGGTGTTCCGCTGTCGAGACCCCTGGAGGAATCGGGCGAGTTTCCGCCTATGGTCTACCAGATGACGAGGATAGGTGAGGAGTCCGGAGATATGGAAGGGCTCTTGACCAAGCTGGCGGAGTATTATGAGGAAGAGGTCGAGATAGCTACCCAGACTCTAATGGCGGCAATGGAGCCGGCGATAATAATAATCCTTGCCGGAATAGTAGGGTTCCTCATCATGGCGATAATGGCGCCGATGATGTCCATGTACGAGAGCCTGGATAATCTTTGATGGTGCAAAAGACTTTACGGCAGGAGGTTAAAGAATTGCCGCTTTTGTCCGATAAGAGGAATATGAGATAGAGAGATATAATTTATACTATAAAACTATTGAAAGGAAAAGGGAGAATATGAGAGAGGAAATAAGGGAAAGGAAGAAAAATAATAAGGGCTTTTCGCTGGTGGAGCTGATAATCGTTATAGCCATAATGGCTATTCTGGTTGCGATACTGGCGCCTCAGTTTCTTAAGTATGTGGAGAGGTCGAGGAATACGGCGGATGTGGCAAATGCGAGAGAAATGTCTAATGCTGTAATTGCATATATCGCTGATTCAGAGGTAGAGGATACTATTGAACAAGGAAAGACAACTATAAAGACGAGTTCTACTGGGACTGAGGTAACTGGTACTTCTCCAACCACAGTTGCCAACGCTCTTAGGGAGGCAGGTATTACCACTAATGAAGGCGATAAATTGAATGACATAAAATGTAAAAGTAAGACTACCTGGAAGGAATACCAAATAGATGTTAACGTTGATGCCAATGGTATCATCACTTTTGAATATACCGCTACACCAGACAGTGAGAGAAGGTTTGCGGCATCCTTCCAGCAGGGCACCGGATCAAGCGATAGTAGTGGTTCTGGCTCCGGCGGCACCACGGGAGGCGATTCCGGATCCGGCGGAGGTACCACTGGAGGCGGCACCGGTGATAGCACGGGTGGTAATGCAGGAGGCTGAGCCTAAACACAATGTTAACCGACCCCGCGATTCTTAAGGCGGCATATATATTGCTATTTATTTTAGGTCTCGTGTCAGGGAGCTTTGTCTGCGAGGTTGCAGACAGGCTTCCGAGGCACGAGAATTTTATTTACGGTCGCTCTCACTGCGAAAGCTGCGGTCATGTACTCTCATGGTACGAGCTGCTTCCCCTCCTGAGCTTTATTTTTCAGCATGGCAGGTGCCGCCGCTGCGGGGCTGCTCTTTCTCCCCGTTATCCCCTTGTGGAAGCTGTCAACGCTCTTTTGTACGTATGGGTACTGACCCGCTACGGTCTCTCCTTCGATACCGTTATCGGCTGTCTTCTTGCCTCGGCTCTTCTGGGGCTTTCCCTAATAGACCTTAAAACCCTTGAAATCCCTATGGGCTTTAATATCTTTATATTTATCCTCGGCATAGCCTTTACGATATACGATATAGCCCGCCTGCCCGCTCACCTTGCAGGTCTTTTTGCCGTAAGCGTACCGCTGCTTTTGATACAGCTTGTCTCCCGCGGCAGAGCCATCGGCGGCGGAGACATAAAGCTTATGGCAGCCGCCGGGCTGCTCCTTGGCTGGAAAGGCATTATACTTGCCTTCGTCCTCGCCTGCTTCCTCGGCTCCCTCATCCACCTGATACGCATGAAATTTTTCGGTCAGGGCCGCCGCTTCGCCTTCGGTCCCTACCTCTCCGCCGGCATCTTCCTTTCCTGGCTTTATTCAGATGCCCTGATCTCCGCCTACCTGTCGCTGATCTTATGATCGAAAAGGTGCGGTAGCCACAGCGAAAATGTGCTGAAATTTTCGCGCGCAGGTCTTGACGAAACTTCTTAATGAGCCATGTCATGCAGCGCAAAAAGTACAAGGATGTACTTTTTAACCATCACTGAACATGGATGTGAATGATGGTGGCGCGTCCGGTTTTGTCTACGCTTAATGGCGAATTTAGAAGCTTTCGTCATGACACGAGCACAAAAATTTCAGCATATTTTCGCTGTGGCGACTGTCACATAAACTGTTTTATCTGCGCTGCCATAGATTATGTAAACTAATCGATCCTCTTCAACCTCTTTATTCCGGTAACGCGGGTCTACATATAGGAATAATCTCACTAATTTTTCAAAATATTGGTAATTTTTGCTAATTTTTCCTTAGAAATAGTGCATTTTATCAAAGATGGTGATATAATCTGTAACTAGTTATGTAATCTAATGCAGGGAGAAAAATGTCTTCCGGCATTGGATAGATATTTGCGTGACAAAAACACTAAAGAGGAATACCATGAAATGTATCAGTATTGAAGTAACAGAATCCCTGACCTTCCTTGCTGAGGTGGACTATAACGGAAAGAAGCCCAAACTCTATTCGGCAGTCACCGTCCCCACTCCCGAGGGAGCTTTCGAGGACGGCTATATAAATGACCCGGCGCTTCTGGGAAAGGAGCTGGACACAGCCATAAAGAACGCCGGAATGAAGGCGAGACACGTCGTATTTTCCCTGGCATCGAACCGCATAGCCAGCAGAGACGTTATAATACCCAGGGTAAAGCCGAATAAGATAATGCCGCTGCTTACGGCAAACGCTTCGGAATACTTTCCGGTAGATGTTTCGAATTATAAAATGGGCTACAACATTTTAGAGACCACTCCCGGAGAAAACGGAGAGGATCTTAAGCTCCTCGTTATTGCAATCCCCAATGACCTTATAAAAACCTACTACAAGCTTGCGGACGCGCTGGGACTTAAGCTCCAGGCTCTTGACTATATCGGAAATGCCCTGGTGGGGATTACCTCGCCGATAGTAGGCGAGGCACCTGCAATGGTTGTAAAAATTGGCGACAGCTCTTCGGTCATCACCATTTTCAAGAATAAAAGACCGATACTGCACCGGAACGTGGCATACGGGGTCTACGATGCCCTGGATACCATTATGGACAGTAAGAAGCTGGAGCTCATGGATGCCATAAACGACTTAAGACAGAATAATTATTTCGGGGAGAACCCCGGCGGACCGGACTTGAGAGAGGATCTGGACATGCTCGCCAACGGCATCGCCAGGGTAGCGGACTACCATAATTCCCGAAACGAGGAGAAGCTTCATGAAATAATACTTACGGGCTTTGCGTCTGATTTCAAAGGTCTTTCGGAGCTTGTCGCAGAGATAACCGGGCTTGAAACAAGGGTGCTGGAATTAAACGAGGGCATATCCCTTTCAGCAGGAGATTTTGTCGGAAACTACGTCACCGCCATAGGGGCGGCGATAAACCCTATTGATTTCACCCTTACAGACAGCAGGGGGAAAAAGAGGAAGCAGAAGGCGGCGTCCCTTAAGGAGGCGAGAAGAGCCAGGATATTGTATCTCCTGTCAGCAGGGTGCCTGCTCGTGGCTCTGGCGCTGACAGGAGTTACCCTTCTTGAAAGCTGGCAGGAAAACCGGGAAAATATGGAGCTTACCGACCAGAGGGAAGAGCTGCTTCCGGTGGTCGCAGCTTTCAACAGCTATCAGGAGACCTTGGGTCTGTACAACGAGGTCACCCACATCTTTGACCTTACCAAAAACCGCAACGAGGAGCTTAGAGCCTTTGTGGAGGAGCTGGAGGACGTCATTCCTTCCAATGCCTTTGTTTCCTCCTTCGCCTCAGACGGCAGGACTGCCACACTGTCCTTTACCTGTACCTCCAAGGAGGAGGCGGGAAATCTCATAGAGAGGCTCAGGAACTTTAACAGCGTCCTGACCGTGACCGTAACCGGCATTTCGGAGTCAAGGGACGAGCTTAGCGGAGTGCAGACGGTACAGTTTTCCGCTACCCTGACCTACAGACCTGTAGGTGAGGACGCGGGAATGGAAGAGACAGAGGAAACCGCCGAAGAGGAAACGAGCGAGGAAGAGACGAGCGGAGAGGAAAGCGCTGAGGACTCCGGGACCTTGGAAGAGGGGGATGTGGAAAGCACTATGGAAGAAGGTGATCAGCAATGAAGGGCTTATCCAAGAAAGACATACCGGTGGTTGTTCTATGCCTTTGCGTAGTGCTGCTGGCACTTGTATACTCCTTTATATGGATGGACGGAAGAGAAAAGATAGAAGAGCTCAAGGCTAAAAATGAACAGCTGTCCTCGGATGTGGCGCAGCTTCGTGAAAAGGCATCCGACCTGCAGTTTTACAGGGACGAGACTGCCAGGATGAAGGAAGAGATAGAGGCCATATATTCCTACTTCCCTGCCAACGTTCTAATGGAGGACGGGATCCTCTCAGCTATGGAGCTGGAGGAGGGCGCTCCGATGATAAGCGCGGGAATAGGCTATTCCCCCGCAGTCACGGTCTATACCGTAGGTCAGGGAGGAGAGGCGACGGATATGGCAGGAGCCATAGAGGAGGCCGAGGAAAATGCCGGGAATAATACGGCGGAGACAGAGCTGGAGGAGGATGTCGAGGCGGCAAGGAACGGAAACGCGACCTACTATTCCGACGGAGGAGAGGTTCACTTCGCAACGGCACAGCTGCCCTCGGGCTATGTGGGCGAGTACGGTCCAATATCCTTGCAGGATTCGGTATTTACCTATAACTTCGAAACCTCCTATTCGGGCTTTAAGAATATAGTGGACTACTTTGCCTATCTGCCCTGGCGCTCTACGATCGAGGAGGTGTCGCTGGGCTTTGATTCCAATACAGGACTTTTAAACGGGACGGCTACGATAAACAGATTTTCCATGACGGGAACGGGAGCTACCTACACGTCGCCCACCTTCCCTGCGGTCGATACCGGTAAATCAAATATCTTCGGCTCTCTTGAGCTTATAGGAGGAAGCGGCTTCTCTCCCGCATCAGGCGATACCGCATCGGGTAACAGTGCACCCGGCGGAGAAGAGGGGGCAGAGTAACATATCAGGCAGACCGGCTTATGGATGAAAGGAAGCTTTTAAGAACAGGTTCAAAACGCATAAAGGGAGGAAACGGAGGCTTTACGCTGGTGGAGCTGCTTATAGCAGTCTGTATTCTGGCGGTGGCTGTTATCCCCATGCTAAGGAGCTTCATAAGCTCTCTCTACGCCAATGCCAAAGCCAGAGAGCGTCTAAGCGCCATGATGGTGGCGGAGGACATAGTCGAGGGGCTCAAGGGTCACAGCTATGAAGAGGCGGCTGAGGCTTTTGTCAATTATTCCCCGGATAAGTTCTCTCTTCTTGCCGAGGGCATAGTCAAGGGCGACACGGAAATTACCACGGTGTCTTCGGACGGCACCCTGGAGGTAAAGATAAAAAATCTGCATGCCAGGACGACGGACAAGACTGCCGACAGAGCCTACGATGCCATAGTCAATATAAACGCCCTGGATTACAGGACGGCAGAGGGCGGCACGGAAAAAAACACGGATTACAATACCAGACCCCTGGCAGTAGTGAAGAATATGAGCAATATCTACGACGCCATCTTTTTTTCCAATTATCCCAAGGACTGGCAGGATGTTCAGGACAATATATATAAGGATCATACGGATATTTATGGCAGCCCGGATGATGTTAAGATGGAGGACGTGTCCAGGCTCTTTGAGGTTGTAATAGACAAGCCGGATGATGATGTGGATGAACGGATCTCGGTAAAGGTTCTGGTCAAATATTACCTTGTGAAAGACGGAGCTTCCATAGGAGATGCCACCCACCCCATTTTAAAGGAATATGACGTATATGATAATATAGACACCTATGAGGCAGGGGGAACTTTTAAGAACCTCTACTTTTTTTATTATCCGGGATATGAGTTCCGTTCCCAGGCTTTTAACTCCCAGGGACTTATAGGAGGCGTCAGTCATGACGATACTATAATCATAAATAATAAAAAGGACATTCCCTGCACGGTGTACCTCACCAAGCAGATCCGCTATGATGCGACACAGCTCTACACGGATGAGGTCTCCTACAGACCTAAGGTATATATAAACGAGGGAAGTGCAGCGGGGGAGGCAGTGACGGATATCTGCTCGAACTATAAGATAAACCTGGCGGACGAATCTGAGCTGGCAGGCATAGACAACGGCATTTTTGAGCTGTCTCCGGCGGGAAAGAGCTTTCCTGCAAACTTCGAGCCCTTTAAGGGGCTGTCGGAGACCGCCATGGACAGGATATTTTCCGTAGAGGTTCAGATATTTGAAAAGGGGAAGGACTTTAAGAGGGAGAAAAGGGTAGCCACCTTAAGCTCCTCCACTATCGACTGAAATCTTTAAGACATGAAAAGTATAAGGAAGCTATTAAACAAAAACAACGAAGGCTCCGCCATAATAGTAGTGCTGGTGGCGGTGGCGTTTACGTTCATATTGATAACCACACTGCTCTTCATAACTCTTTCCAATATACTTATGAAGTATTCCGATGCCAGGATAAAGAATAATTTCTACACCGCGGAAACCGTGGCGGAGCAGATAAAGGCGGGGCTCGAGGATAAGTCCTCCGAAGCCTTTTCCGATACCTATAAGCTCTCCCTCACCTATTATAACGGCGGCGCAAGCCAGGAGACCATGGTGCAGCAGTATCTTTCGGACATCACGAAGAATCTCTGCAAGGGCACGGACAACACAAAGTGGGATGAAGAGAAGCTCCTTGCCATGGTGGACGACGGTCTCAAGAACGGGACGGATTCTGAGAATCTGGACTTGACAGCCTTTAGTGAGGAGGAGGGAAGACCCCACAACATATTACGCACTACCACAGGGGTTACTCTGGAAAACATCTATATCAAATACACCAATCCCACGGATAATACCGTTTCCATCATACAGACCAACTACGTGCTGACAGCGCCCTACGGCAGCTTTGCCTATTCCTCGCAGCTGCCGGATATCTTTGACTATGCGATCATTGCCGGACAGCATATGACAGTAGCCTCCGGGACAGACGTAAGATCCTGGAAGAGTATTTATGGAGGAGATAAGGGCATAGATATAGGAGAGAGCATACAAGGCTCCCTTACCATGAATGACAGGCACTATCTGGTCACTAAGGGAACGGTGTCCTTAAACGGCAGGAGCAGCGGAAGCGAGGAGGGGAAGCTTGTTACAAGTACGCTGACGGACTTTTATGCCAGGGATATAGAGGTTAATAAGGGAAAGGCAGACCTTGGAGGAAAGACCACGGTTTCTGACGACCTGGTCTTCAAAGGAGCAGGGACGGTCACTGTTTCCGGAAATTATACAGGCTTCGGCAATTCCGAGACAGACGCGACATCGAGCTCTGCGGTGCTCATAAATGCAAAAAACGCCCGCTTCGATACCTCAAAGGCAAAGCAGGTCATTCTGGCAGGGCATGCCTTTATCGGAGAGGACACAGCTTCAGAGCATTTTGCCGTTTATGACGAAGGCAGCAATCTTGCAAGGAGCGGCACCAGTAATTACTGGACCAGCGATACCGAGCCCATTGTAATGGGGCAGTCAGTGGCAGCCAAGGCGGACCAGGTGGCTTATCTTATTCCTCCTGAGTGTATCGGGGTAGATAAGGGAAATACGAATGTCACAGATATAGAAATAGTAAAAGCAAATCCGGCACCGAATATAATGAAAAAGCCGGGAACCAACGAGCCAGACTTTTCATATTATACAGCCGGTACCACCAACTTTAAGGGAGTTGATTTTTACCGGCAGTTGGATGCCCTGGGAGGACATGACCTGAATTATTTTTCGCCGAAAGATCGCTATGCAGTAAGGTACGTGCGTTCCCAGTACGGGGATGCCCTGGCATACTTTTATCTGATCATGTCTCCTGATAAGGCGGAGGAGTACGTTGAATGTTACAGGAAGTACAGTACAAAAAAAGCAGATAAATATTTTAAATTTTATGATCCCTCCATAACCGGAACCGCAGACAGCGCCTCTACAGTTACCGAGGGTCAGAGCTTTACCTATATTTCAGGGGGTACCGGCGTTACCATGCAGGAGCCCGGTTCTCCCCAGTCAATTATATCCAGCAGTGTGTATGAACAGAGATATTTAAATCTATGCGCCAAGCTTATTGAAAACGGTGTCACCTCTGACGAATTAAAGCAGAACATATTTGAAAATGTTCTTTTCGCAGACGATATAGATGCGAAGGTGGGTTCGGGGAAGACTCTGATCTATACCATAGGCAGTGAGGGTAATGAGGTCAAGGGGATATTGACCGGGGAAGATACCTATACCTATGGGTCGGACGACAGTATAAGGCTCATCATAAGCACAGGGGATGTGGTGGTAACAAAAGATTTCAAGGGTCTGATAATAGCCAGGGGAAGCATTACCTTAAACGGCGGTACCATAAAGCTTGAGAGCGACAGGACAGGCCTTGCCAGGGTTTTGCAGACCTATAAGCTTACGAGCGGAGATAAGGCGGAAAAGCCCCTGATACAGTATTTCAGGGATTGGGAGCAGTATCCTCTGGATGGCATTGTTTCCCTTACGGCGGAAGAGACGGGGGAGGAGACGGTATCATCCAATATGGAGCTTTCGGAATATACAGATTACAGCGAGCTGGTACATTATGATAAATTTACGAAAAAATAAAGCCGCGGGAGATAACTCCGGCGGCTACAGCCTCATGGAGCTGCTGGTGGTCATGGCTATAATCGCCGTCACCATCACTTTTTTTCTTATGGGGATAAGGCTTATGTTTACGCTGCCCTCCAGACAGTGCGCAAGGCAGCTCAAGGCTGCCCTCGAGAAGACCCGCATAGACACCATGGGAAGGAACGCAGCCGGTCTAAGGGTCTACAGGACAAAAAAGGGCATATATGTCAGCCACCTGGAGACTGGACCGGACGGGAAAACCCTCTCACCGGAGAAGGAGGAGAAGGCTGGTGCCGGCAGGGTAAAGGTTTATTATCAGTCCGACAGCGCCGGAGGCTATGCGGAGCTGAGCGACGATAACGGAGTTGTGCTCTCCTTTAAAAGAGAGACCGGAGGACTGTACGGTAGCGCTGAGACGCACAAGATCGGAGATGGCGGCTATACCGCAACAGGGATAAAGTATTTCTGGACCTTAAGCGGAGGCAGCGTATGGAGGGTATCAATAGCCCAGCTGACGGGCATTATCGATATAAAGAAGGTTGATACAGTGGGAGACACCAGTGATTGAGCGGAAAATGAGCAAAAACAGGGGCTATTCCCTTATAGAGCTTATAGTGGTGCTGGCCATAGCAGCGGTGCTGGTGATAATAGTAGGCTCCATAATGGTCACCAGTGCCGGCACCTACAGCAGAGCCAACGCAGAGACCTCTGTGCAGTCCAGGGCGCAGATAGTCATGAACCAGATAAATGATCTCGTTATAGATACCACGGGCAAGGCGGATTACGGCTACTCAGCTTCCGGTGGCAGTGCGGACAAATGGGGGAACCTGACGGATGATACCGTCCCCGCCACGGCTACGGCAAAAACCTTAAGGCTTTTTAACGACGATAAGATATATGATGTGGAATGGCTAAGCGGCGGTGCGGATAAGACCGGCAGGCTTATTTACAGGGAATATGATACAAGCGACGGGGAGAATCCCTCCGGCTCGGGTCAGGAGGAGATACTTTCAGAGGGGGTGGAAAGCTTTTCCTGCGACTTAAGTTCCTTAAGCTCCAACAGGATAGTGGGAGTGGATATGGTGCTTAAAAAGGGAGAGAGGCGCTACCACGCCTATAAGAACATCTCCATAAGAAATCCCATCTTCGCCGTCGGGCAGACAGTGTCCTCAGCGGATGCGGTGAAGCTCGTCATAACGAATGATACGATGACCGTAGAGCCGAATCAGAAATATACAATGTACGGAGCACGGGTCAGGGTCATATCGGGGACACCATCCACCGAGGTCATATATAAGGTAGTCAAAAAGAACGGGAAAAGGGACAATACTAAAATACTGGATGACAATAAGACCCTGCAGATCGACACCTGGGAGACCAGCGATACCATAGAGATACAGGCGATCGCCGCGGCAGACAGCACACAGGTAGGTACTATCGTAGCCTATGTCAGAAGGGTAGATTCCCTCGGGGAGGCAAGCCTTACCTCAAGCACGGGAGCCTTTACTCCGGGGGCGGAGCTGAAACTTGAGGTACCTATGGATTACAGCACCGGAGCAAGTGATTCCGCAGCAGAGATTAAGGCTTTGAAGGAGCTTTATATTGAAGTAAGGGTTAATAATAATGGTTCATGGGAACCCACTACCTTTCCCTTTACAATCCCGACAACAGCCAGGGACGGGGATAGGTACGATTTTAGGATATCTGCCGCCAGACCTGATGCAAGGCTCAGCTCCTTGGGAAAGGTTAAATACAACTATTACTATAACAGCAAAGCCTTGGCGCCAAGCTTTTATGTGGACGGTGCAGCAGTCACCGTGCCGTCAGTGTCTACCAGGGAGACAGCTATATACAGGGGCTTAAAGACGGTAACGCTGTCGGGTAATGCCTTTCAAGAGGTAAGCCTTCCCACAGGCTATACCATGACAGAGAAGCACTATTTCTTCTACCGACCGAAGGAATATAGGGCTACATATAAGCAAGACTACTATAATTCTTTAAATGGCTCCTTTGTCTGGAGTGAAAAGCTCGCTAATGTGAGCAGCGAGGAGGGTCTTAAATCTGCAGCAAACAGCGGGAAATGGGTACAGATATTCGAACATACGGATACCTCCTTTACCGTACCGGATGAAATTTACAAAACTACACCGATAAACAGGGACTACAGGTTCCAGCTGGCGCTGGTGGCGCGAGTGGCAGCCGGGGAGCATAGTGCCTATGTGCTCTGCGGACAGGGGGAATTTTATCTTCCCGGTTACAAGGTAACGATAGATAATAAGACAGCCTCTAAGCAGACGTACCGGATATTTGAACTGGCGGGAGATAACTCCTTCCCTGCCGAGGACGACAAATACATAAAGGTAGGGCAGTTGGAAAGAGCTTTTAACAGAGTAGTCATAGATAACGGGAAAAATTCCATCGGCGAATATGACGGGAAGCTGGAGATCTTTGCAAACAGTAACAGCAACAAGACGCTGGGAAATGCAAAGAAGCTGAACAAGTCCGACTATGAGCTGGTGACAGTGGGCGACAATGTAATGGATACCTCTTTCAGGTTGAATGATCTGTCCAAGCAGAGCTTTTTCAAATATCCCGATTCGACCGCCACAAAATGGAATGACTATAACACCTACTGGCTGCATGTGGTTCATAGCTTCCCGTATATGAACGATGATAAATACCTCTTTGAAAGCTCCATAAAAGATAATACCGAGATATATAACTGGAGCAGCGGACCATATATCGAGCTGCAGCTAAGGCGTGGGAACGCCAAGGTAAGCTATAGGAGGTGGAAGGAGGGAACTGACCCGAACACAAGGAAGGACAACGGTAATTATTGGACAGGCTATAACGACAGGGCAGCCTATATTCCGGCTCCGGGAAGCAGCGACGACCTTTTGAACCAGTACAGCCTAAAGCAGCTCTCCACTACCTGGAGACCGGCGGGAAGCCTGCAGCCGGTATATATAAATACCTTCAAGGAGGACTGGAAGACCCAGCAGGAGGAGCCTTATCTGATCCAGATGAAGGTGGACGACGGAAAAAGGTATCTGAGGATGTGGTATGCGGATCCGGATTCTGTAAAGACCTACGGCACGGGCGGTAAATTTACCGCAAATAAATGGTACTATGTAGGAGAATATGTTTACAATAGCGATACAAAGATGTGGGATTACAGGAATAACAGGGAGCCTACCACATATTAAAGGAGATAAGAAGAGCAGGTGAGAAGCAATAATCGCAAAAAAGCATATATGATGTCGGCTGTGGCTATCCTGACGGCTGCTATAACCATGCTTAGCCATATATACGTCCATGTGGAGGAGGTTCAGGCAGCAAGGGGAACGCTGAACGGGATAAAAAAGATAGCTGAAAGCGGAAGCTATTCCATATTGGAGATAGTTCCGGAATCTTCGGTCAAGATCAATGCATCCGGTCTCTCAGCAAACGTACCGGCAGGGGCGCTTGGCTATCTTATCGGTGGACAGGAGCCCTTTGAAAAGACAACGGACTATAAGGCAAGACGGGATATGATAAATTATCTCAAGACCTCCAAGTCCCTTGAGAGCATTACGGGTGATGGAAATGTGCTCACCGATGCCGGAAAATATACAGAATATCTCCAGGATATGCTGGAGGATACGACGTCAGCAAATCTTATATCAGACATCGGGGATGAGGACATAGTTTCCCTTGACGGTATCGCCATGACCCGGGGCATCAGCGGAAATTACATCAAAACCTATTACGAAGTATCGGAAAATGGCAGCAGGATCACTGATAAGGCGCTGGAATATCTGAAAGACGGTGTGTCGGATAATTTCGTCAGCGCAAATGCAGGAGACTTTCAGCCTGCCTTTAGTTATGGGGGTACCGGTCAGCGTTATTCGGTGACCTTTGAGGCAATAGGCTCCGATCAGGCGATATCGAAAAAATACGGATATAAGATAGAAAATCCGAAGCTTATAGGAGAGTACGGAAAAGGCTGGGACAGCCTGAATGGAGCTGAGGAGGGTGCCGCAGTCTATATAAAGGACGGGGATATATATAAATACGCAGGCACTTTAAGCAAAAATTCAACTACTACTACGATATCCGTTTCCTCCGTGGCATCGGTTGAAAGTGTTGTATCGGTGGACAGCGTTGCAGAGGAGACCACTGAATATACAGAACACAGTATGTCGGAAAATCTTTCTTCATTGGAAGCTTCTCCAAACGGGATAGAGAGCGGAAGCCTTATTTTAGAGCCGGAAAGCGAAGCCACAGGTGGGGCTGCCGTAGATAATAGCACGACCGGAGCTGATACAGGGGCTCCGGAGGGTAACGCTCCTGCAGCGGGAGATGTTCCAGCAGAGGGCAATGCTCCAGCAGAGGGCGATACTCCAGCAGGGGGCAATGTCCCTGCGGCGGAAGGACAGGGAGAAGGAAGCACTGAATCACCCTCCGGGGCAGCGGATACTCAAGTGCCGGAGAGTCAGGTATCAGTCACAGATAATGGCATTATCCCTGCGGAAAGTCCGACCGCAAATGAACCGGAGGAGGATGAGCAGGAGGAGACTGAATACAGCCTGATCACCATGAATACAGTTGAGATACAGTCCTCTTCATTGGAGCTTCAGGAGGGGGACGAGCTGTATACCCTGGAATTTAGGTATATCGAGAATGATGAAAACGCTGAGACTCTGTACCACGTTGCAAAATGGAGCCTGTCCTCAAACGGAGCCTACACTCTGGATGAGTCAAGGGGTCTCGTTCCGGATATATCCGGCAAAGGAACTGTAAAGGAAAAGGATGCATCTAAGGAATATATAGTATATCAGTTTGATGAGGGCTACGGGGTTTACAGTCCCTCTCAGTCTGAAGGAGCCGAAACCATATATGAAAGAGGGGCTGACGTATACTGGGGAGGAGGCTGGAAGAATAACGAGTGGCTTAAGAGCTATGTGTTTGACAGGACGGAGCAGGCGGAATTTGACGGACTTAATATTACGGTCAAAACCATCTCCGCCTCGGCAGTCACTGAATCGGATATTTCAGAAGCTGAATTTATCTATATTGCGGCTTCGGGAACTGGTTTTATAAAGGATGCCCCCGCTTTGGAGTACGGCACAGGCAAGGATCTGAGCGTCGCTGCGGCAAAGGAGATACTTAGATGGGCGTCTCTGGAGACTAAGCCTATTTTGGCGGAGGCAGCCATAAAGGACGGGGCTGACAGCGTGATAAAGACGCTGGTGTCGTCCCTTTACGCAAAGGACTACGCTAAGGCCTATGACAAATACGACGGGAGCGGAACGGTTTCCGTAGATATGATGGAGGATAGTGACGGAACCTTCGTCAATAAGCGCGTGTATATATTTAAAAATCTCTTTGGCTCTGGAAACAGCGCGGTAAATAAGAACTTTGACTCCGATATAGGGGATAACGAGGGCTTTACGGAAGTAACGAAATACATAGATTATGAGAAGGATAACTACGGCACGCAGGCGGAATCCAGAATAAGCGAAGCCACAGCCATAAGGCATATCATCGCCTATGAGAAGATGGTAGTAAAGGGAGTATACAGGGTGCTGGAGATAGAACCTCAGGATATGAGCGGAGAGCTGGAGGGTGACAGTAAAACCTATACAAGGATGGCGTCTTCCAACGTACTGAGCTATGACCTGGAGGTGAAAACGGATGACGACGGAGTGTCCACACTGTACTATATGGATCACAGCGTCAGCTACGACCTCGCATCCAGTACGGTGAGTGATCCCGACCCGGACGAGGAAAAGAAGCCCCTGTTCGCTACCCGCGGGGATATCCTTCTGACGCAGATGTCGGTTCAGGAGTTCATAGGCAGGGTGGACGATCTGAACTCGGAGTATGACCTTATCTATATCGGAGCCGATACCAGCGGGATGAATACGGGCTTTTATGATCAGGACAGTGTAACGAAGAAATACAGGAAATATGGTCCCGTATATAACGATTCCGACATGAACGGGATGATATATACGAATATAGGGGATCTGCATAAGATAGATAACCATCTCTATCCGGGTCTGCCTCCCCAGCCGGCGCGCAGCGGAGGAAACCAGTTCAGGTTTTCCGGAACGGATATTTTGAAGGCGGATATAGAGCGGCTGGAGGATTTTGCTGATGCGAACCTTCCGATAATCTTTTCAGATAAACTGCTTAATGCATCCAAAAACGGACCGGCAGGGAAGACCCAGGGGACTCTGGATAAAAACTCCAATATGTATAAAGCAATTGACAGCCTTTACGACAAAAGCTCCTGGAAAAAATACATGTTTGCCGTAAGCCAGGTGATCGAGGACAATACGACCCTGACGGAGTACATGGAAATGGCAAGACCCCAGGTGGAGCTTGCCGAGAGCTCCGAGGAGGGGGCAGTTATCGATGCAAAGCAGAGGGATGACGGAACATATTATGCAGAGATCAAATTTAAGATAGTGGATTCCTTTGCCTCATCTTCCACAGAGTACACTGCCGAATTTTACATCGACAGGAACGCGGACGGTAAATATTCAGCGATGGAGAGAGATACCTCTGCCATAAACTGGCACGATGTGGATACGGAGGACGGCAGGGCGGTAAAGCTCAAAAAGAATGAGAATTATACCGTTACCAGAAGCTTTACCGACAACCAGAACGGCTGCGTTCCCTGGAGGATAGTGGTCTATCAGGATGGAGACAGTACAGATAAGAAGCGCCGCGGCAATGTTACAGGATATACGAGGATCGAAAGGGCGGAAAAGCCTGAAATAAAAGTCCTGCAGCTTCTGACCTCACCCAGCTCCGGCTATTCCTCTGCGGTTGTCGAGACCGTAGATTTGGAGAAAGTAAAGAGAAATAACAATACAAAGCTGGGAAGATATTTAAACGACGTGAATAACAATATGTCCTTTACTCTGAATATTCATTCAGTAAAGTGCGAGACGTTTATTGAAAAAGATGTTCCGTCTCATAAGGTGGAGGATTACCTTAGATATCTTGAGGAGTATGACCTTGTTATCTGCGGCTTTGCCGATTGCTGGTCCTTCGGAAGGAAGGGCTATGAGGAATATAATTCCCTGGCGGCGGAGGCTCTTATGGAATATATAAGGGAAGGTCGCAGTGTCCTCTTCTCCCATGACTGTACCTCCTACCACAGTACAAATTCCGACTGGGGATATGAAATAAATAAATACGTGAGGGATGCAGTGGGTATGAACCGTTACGGCTATCAACCCAATAAGTTCGGCACTAACACTCCGATAGAGCTTATGTATAAGGATGAGCAGTATGATAAGATATATAAGCCCAGCGCCAGTGAGACCGGAGAGGAATACAGTACGGATTACCGGCAGGGGGAGGTCTATCACAGCCTCATGAGGTACACATCCGATACCTATGGCTATAACCGGCTTAATACCTTAACATCAAGTGCGGATATAAACCCCAACGGAAATGGCAATGATGCCACCTATAATGTAACAAAGGTCAATAACGGACAGATTACTAAATATCCCTATGTCTTAGACGATGAAATAGAGGTTACCAATACCCATGCCCAGTATTTCCAGCTTAATTTCAATGCCGATCAGGATGAGGACGGTATGGGGGATCTGGTGGTTTGGTACTGCCTGGGAGATGCCCTTAAAAATCATAAAAAGGTAACCACCAGTAATCATAATAATCTGGTAAAACAGAGGGTATACAGAAATTCAAAAAATGATGTCAGAAATAATTATTTTATTTATTCCGTAGGCAACGTGACCTATACAGGACAGGGACACAGGGATTTCTCCGATATTAGTGACGAGGAATGTAAGCTCTTTATAAATACCCTTATCGCAGCCTACAGCTCGAGCGTGCATGCCCCTGATATTACGATACACTCTTCACAGGACATAAGCTCGTCTGTCAAGACAACGGAGATACTGCCTTTTGATACAGGTCTTTTGGAGGAATCCTTCAATACTGCCGGAGGGGGGGATGAGAATACCTATGTGGATATTAAGACCTATCCAGATTACGGCGATGGAACGGCGAGCGACGACGGAAGCCTTATCACTGTATATTTTCTTCCTGCGGAGCTTAATGTAAATGTGGAGGATTCGAAAACGGAGGTCAGCTTTTTTGTAGAAGACGATACCAATTCAAACGTGGTATATTCCCTGAAAAGTGAAAATAAGGATGGAGGAGATCCGGTCTACGAAAGCCGCTATCCGGGGTTTGAACCGCTTAAGGTGGTATCGGTGAGAAAATATGCCTCCGACCTGGATACGGAGGGGACTGAAATCAAACCTTCGCACATGGAGAATTGGCATAACGAACCATATACTACAAATGTCGGAAGTATAGAGACCTACCAGCTGGATAGCCTGGAGGGTAATACTATGTATTCGGTGACCTTTGATCTGAGCGAGATAGTTAAGCGGCAGAAGAGCAGGACAACGGAAAGCGGGACACTCCTGGCGATAAATAATTTCCCGAATATCTCAGTGGCTCTCCATACCAGGGCGATAAAGTTTACCCAGCCGAAACACCAATATAACAGTGCTTCCCTTAAATTCGCCCGCGCCCAGCTTTTTATGCTGGAGTAACAAACAAAGCCTCCCCGAGAACGCAGTCCGCACTAAGGGATTTTAATCCTCAAAAGAATAACGGCATAGCTGGCATTACGCTGGTTATGCCGTTTTCTCGTGTTCATCGGGGATTTCAACCGCCCCAATGAAGTTCCAGTAGATAACTATCGTCTGTTTTTTCGTCCGTGTACCGGTAACCTTTTCCGGCTGCAGAACCTCGATCCGCTCCACAAAGGACCGGATGATCTCGGCACTCAATTCCGTGATATCCGTGTATTTTCGTACCATGCCAATGAAGGAATCCGTATTCAGCCGTTGCTCCTTTGCAGAATCGATGAATTCAACCAGTTCCGCTTTACGCGACTCAAGTTGCTTTTGCTCGGTTTCATAGGATGCCGACATCCGCGCATATCGTTCGTCGCTGATTTTGCCCTCCACATTGTCTTCATAAAGCCGCTGCATGATCACATCCAGCTTTCCGATACGGGCTTTGGCCTGTGCAAGCTCACGATTGCTGTCACGAAGCTGGCGGTTCAGTTACTTCTCGCTCTGCCGTGTAACCAGCTGAACGAAATCTTCCTCATGCTCTCGTGCGTAAGCCGTTACCCGTCTCAGTTCACGGAGCAGGATTTCCTCCACCTGAACATTGTGAATCTGATGCGAGGTGCAGCCGCCCTTGATCTTGCGGTAGGTAGCGCACACGAAATGTTCCTGCTCATGCGTCCATCCTCTGGCCCTAACCTGATACAGTTTTGCCCCACAATCGGCGCAGAACAGCATTCCGGACAGGATCGGCATTTCTCCCATAGGAGTAAGCCTTCTCCTGCCGTCGCGGATACGCTGAACAATATCGAAAGTCTCCTGATCGATGATTGCTTCGTGGGTATTCTCGAAAATCTGCCATTCCGATGGATCGTTCCAGACCTTCTTCTTGCATTTGAAAGACTTTTTACGCGTTTTGAAATTCACCGTATGGCCTAAATACTCCTGCTTAATCAGGATATCGGCTACCGTTCTTTGCTGCCAGAATCCGGGCTGCTCCGGTTTTTTTGCCGGTGTGCTGATTCCGAGCGCCCTGAAATGCTCTGAAGGTGTAGGAATACCCCGGCGCATCAGCTCTTTGGATATCTGCGACGGACCTTTTCCGGCCATGCACATTTTAAAGATATCGCGCACGACGGGAGCAACCTCTTCATCGATGATCTAGTGGTTTTTATCCTCCGGGTCCTTCAGGTACCCATAGGGCGGATTTGTACACAGTGGTTTGCCGGAGTTGCCCTTTGCCCGGAACACGGCTTTTACTTTCTTACTGGTATCCTTGGCGTAGAACTCATTGAAAATGTTGATGAACGGCGTCATATCGTTATCAACCTGATTCTCGCTGTCTACACCGTTGTTGATGGCGATAAAGCGAATGTCATGAGCAGGAAAGACCATCTCCGTGTACATGCCCACCTGAAGGTAATCCCTTCCAAGGCGACTCATATCCTTTACGATGATGATACCGATTTTGTCTTCATCGATCAGGCTGTTAAGCCGCTGCCAATTCGGTCTTGAGAAGCTGGTTCCACTGTAACCATCATCCACGAAATACATGGTGTTCGGAAAATTGTGTTCATCAGCGTACTTCTTGAGGATAGCCTTTTGATTTACAATGGAGTTACTCTCACCTTGCAGATCATCGTCACGCGAAAGCCTGCAATACAGGGCTGTAATCTTGTCTCCTGCGATAGAAGAAGACGGTCTATATGTAGTTGTCATATTCATAAAAATCCTCCTTTCCGACCGTCTTCAAGCGGTAGTACATATTCGCTCTTTATCGCAGGATTATCAAGTCATTTCGGTCTTTTAATTGTGTACAGAAAGATAACTTTTCTCGGCAGTTTCCACGCCGGAGAGAATCAACTTTTTGACCTTGTTATAGGCCGCTTCCTTTGCTGCATCGCTCTGCACAGAGATAACCGTAAATAGCGTATTGCCGATGGCCATTTTCGTACTGTGGCAAGGCTTATCGTTATAGGTGTTAATGCCTTCTTCCATATCGATTACCCGTTGCTGACGGAGAGAACCTTCACAGCATCGCTGCGGATGAGCTTTCCGTCAAGGAATTCATAACCGAGATAGCCGATCTGCCCGGATTCGATGAATTTCTCCTTCAGGATGCGGACGCTGAGAGGATCTCTTTCCACAATCCAGTAGAAGGAGAAGTCACCGAAAGCTACAGGCTTTGCGCCGGATGCGGCTGAAGGCATACAATTGTTGATGTACACAGGCTTTCCGAGGATCGTGTCGTTTACGTGATTCCAGAGATAGTTTCCGCTGTCATCCCTCAGAAGCCTTAATGCCAGCGCCGTTTCATCATTCATCAGCCAAACGCCGTTATCGCGGTAGTTCTTGTCTACTGAGAAGTAGAGCTGGATTACGCTGTCAAAGGTAAGTTCTGCAGCAGTGACACCGATATCGGCTCCATTTTCGGAGAGAATACCCGTAGGCATATCCACTCCGGTTCCGTTAATAAAGCCATCGTTCTCTGCTTTTCCAAATGCACGCGCCATGCGGCCAATAAAGAAGTTGGAGAAGATATGCGGGTTGTCATGCAGGAAGTCTGCATCCATTTTTAAGACTGTTGCCAGTTTATGGTCTTTCAGTGTGAACTCCGTAAAGTCCAGCATACCGTCATATGCCGGAATCTCACCGCCATCCGGAATCCAAGAAGCGGATGCGTCAGAGTGCTTCGCGAGAATCTTGGAACTGCCGTTGTGCGAATACACATAGGTACCGATGTTGCGGAAAAGGCTTTCTTTCTTGAGCGCTTCTGTGAATTGTGAATCAGATGCACTCGGAAGGATATACCCGCCGGTTGTTCTTCGTCCGGATTCCAGATAGGCCTCGCTGGTTTCCTTCCCGCGAATATAGTTCCAGAATTCCTTATCGTATTCTGGCTGGTTGGGAAGGTAAAAGTTACTGTTAGGATTATTCATGATCATTTCCTCCATAATGTGTAATGTTTGAATTGGGGTTAATACCCCGTTTGAATTCGCGTTTTCGTACGCGAGACCCCGCGCCGTTGTCCGCTTTGGAAAGTCACAGAGATTTGACTGCCCCTACCGGGTATCGGAAGGGCTATTCCCCTGAAAACTTACGCGAATTTATGCGTGAAGGCCCACGCCCGTTGTACGACGCAAAGCGCCGAAGATTGTGACCGCCTTACCGGTCACAGGGGGAACGGATATACCGCATCTGACCACCGCCTTTCTTGTGGGGCGGGCTGTGGCAGCTGATATATAGCTGCTCTATAGAAAAATCTTTTTTGAAACTACCTATAATCAACTGCCACAGAATGCCCCGTGTGTTTATTGCAGGAATTCCACTGCTTCTCTCAGCGCGTAGCCGATGAAGACTGTGGTTTTCTCACCGCCTGATTTAGGTCGTTTCCGGACAACCTGACCGTTTTCAAACTTTCGCAGCTCTGCGATGAAGTTTCTGTTGTTCTCCGCGTGGCAGCCGTTCTGTATGCACCATGAGTGATATGCTTCATATAAGGCCGAGGTCTTTGTCTCTGCATTCGGATCGGGGATGAGGCAATCCTCTGCAAACTGGCCGACCTTGTCGCTGTCATGGTAGTAAGCCTGTGTTGCATCAAGCACAGATTGCGGAGGCAGGAAACCCTCGGTCTGTAAGAGCCGGTATCCTTCAAGAAGCCAGTTCAAAATGGCACTCTGCACCTCCGGTTTCCGGAACGCATCCTTCAGTGTTTTGTCCTGTTCCCACGCCTCGAAGTGCTTATCAAACGGAATGATCAGCACGCGTTCGCTTGTAAACATCGTGGTGTCGGTGATTGCCGGAAGGTAGTTGGTATTGATGTAGATTTTGAATTGCGGCTCAAAGTCAAAACTGTTCTCATGCAGGAATCGGGCGTTTATGGTATCGTTGCCGGTCATGTTCTTTACCTGCGCGGCATTCAGCACCATGCCACGGCTCGGCTCTGCGATATTAGCAAGACGGACGCCAGCAAGTCGGGCAAGGTCCTCGCTCGGAGCCTGACTGTTTACGTTGTGCCGCTGAGCAAGCGTTTCGGCTCGTACTGATTTCCCGTAATCGCCCATAACGCGCAGGATGCTTTCCATGAGCGTGCCCTTCCCGTTTCTGGTTGTCGCGCCATAGAGGAAGAACATACACTCAAAGCGCGTATCGCCGCCGAGAGCATATCCAATAGATTTCTGAAGGAACCTCGCTCTCTGCATATCGCCGCTCATGATCTCGCTGATAAACCTGTCAAAGCGCTCACTTTTTGCTCCGGGTATGTATTCCACCGGTATGATTTTTGTCAGCCGGTCCTCCGGATTGTGTTCCCTGAACTGCATACTGTTAAGATCAATCGTTCCGTTTGCACAATTAAGAAGGTCTGTGTCCCTGTCGAATTCCTGCATGGGAATGGGATACACACTCTGGGCATCGCAGAGAATGGTGATGCGGACATGGCGGCTCTGCCATTTACGGCAGTAGTCGATATAACTTTTCCGCTTATGCTCATCGTGGATATCCAGCGCATACCGCATAAGCGCATCTGCCAGATCCTTACAAAGCTCCATCGCTTTGAGAGCGCCTGTGTCCGGTACCCAGCGTGTGCCGTCATAGATGAACCACTGCTTGCGCTCCGGAACGAAACGGGCAATGTCCTTGAACACATCTGCAAAAAGTCTGCCGTTGCCGATATCGTTCCACGGATAGCGATCATTTTCCGCCGGAGAGAGTGCGGCCACTTTTTGCTGCAAATCATTGAAATCGTCGTATGCGGAAGATTTACCTACAGGTCTGTAGAACTCTGCACACATCGCCACGGCTTTTGAAAGCGTGGCTTCGCGGTAATCATCTCTGTTCCACTTATCCCGCATCAGAGCCGATTGCCTGAACAGCTTGTCCATCTGGTCGGTATCACCGCCGCACCAGAACGCCAGCATCGCGCACAGGGCTGCGTCTGCCTCACTGTGGCTTTTTCCGTCAGGTATGATGCCATTCCACAGGGCATTAAACTTTTCAGCCTGTTTGGATGCGGAGATTTTGGTCAGAACGGAATCATCCGAGAGATAACTTCCCGGAGCAGAGGCATGGGATACCGGCTTTCCCGGACGTACCATATATTTCTCAAGAATCTCGGTAAGAGCCTCGGCCCGATCTTCAATGCCGATGTTGCTGATGGCGTTTCCGGTAACTGTGACGAAGCGGCTCGTATAACCGGCCACATAGACTTCAAGGCCGATATTGCGGTTGTTGATATAATATCGTTCCTTGTCGTAGGAAGGGAGCAAATCTTTGAACAGAATCCGCACACCGGTCCCGGATGGGCTATATTCCGTATAGCTATCCATCCGGTTGATGATGTCCTCGGCCATAGCAGACAGCGTTCCGTTCTCAATGCAGTGGTCGATGTCGATAGCGCAAATATCGTCAAACACACCGATGCCGATACCGTCATACTTGTCCCGAAGACTGATAGCTGTGGCGTAATCCGTAAAGGTGGCTTTGTTCGTGGAATCCGCTCGTAGGCCGCTTGTCTGATAAGGCACCTTGGTCATGCGTCCGTAGCGCTCCTCATATTTCCAGAGGCAGAAGGAGCCTCGTTCCTTTAATTCCTGTGGCAGCTTTTCATACATATCTGTGTTCATCCTTTCCGGAGAGGTTTTCCTTTCCAATGGGTAGCCTTGGCAGACGGCAAAATCTGACGGTTTTGAAAAATCGTTCTCCTCTTACACTTCCCACTGGAGGAGAGAAGGCGATTTTGACGAAGGCCGAAGCAATTTTTTCTTTCCTCACTTCCCACTGGAGATGAAAGGTAATTTTGAGCGGAAGAAAATAAAAAAGCCTCCGGAAAATATCCGGAGACAGTAGAAAAGTTCATAAACTTATGCTATAATTATGCTATATCGTTGACCATTCGAGATAAGGAGTTGCTTTTATGAGCTTTTCAGAAGAAATAAAAAAGGTGCGCCAGCATTGTTTCCTGTCACAGGAGGCCTTTGCACGAGAACTGAATGTATCGTTTTCCTCTGTTAACAGGTGGGAAGGCGGCAGAGCGAAACCCAATCTGGTTGCCATGAAAAATCTCAAAGAGTTTTGTAACTCACATGATATAGACTTTAATGCGCTCGAAGAGGCATGGCAGCAAATAGGCAAGGAGGACTGATTATATGACTCCGGAAGAGCAAGCCCGTGTGGTAATAGATGAAAAGCTTGAACAGTCCGGCTGGACGATTCAAGATATGAGACAACTGAATCTGACAGCCTCTCTCGGTGTTGCGGTACGTGAATTCCCTACCAGCACCGGGCCGGTCGATTATGCTCTTTTCATAGAAGGAAAACCTGTAGGTGTCATTGAAGCAAAGAAGTCCGAGGCCGGAGAAAACATCACTGTTGTGGAAGGCCAGTCCGCGCGTTATGCGGGCAGCACTTTCAAATGGGTACAGCAGGAATATAAGATTCGCTTTGCATATGAAGCGACTGATAAGTTGGTCCGGTTTACGGATTACGACGATATCAAATATCGCTCCCGCAGTGTATTCTCATTCCATCGTCCGGAAACGTTAAAGACACTTATAGCCGCGCCGGATACGGTTCGCAATAACATGAAGCATTTTCCTGCTCTCGATGAAACAGGCTTCAGAAAATGTCAGATCAAAGCAATCAATAATCTGGATCAGTCCTTTGCGGATAACAGACCGAAAGCACTTGTCCAGATGGCCACGGGCGCTGGTAAGACGTTCACGGCGATTACTGCGGCATACAGGCTTTTGAAATACGGCAAGATGAACCGTATTCTTTTCCTTGTGGATACAAAGAGCCTTGGTGAGCAGGCTGAGAGGGAATTTCTCGCCTATACACCGAATGACGATCCGCGGAACTTTTCTCAATTATACGGAGTCAGACGGCTGAAGAATTCCTATATCCCGAATGACATTCAGATTTGTATCAGCACCATCCAGCGCATGTACTCTATCCTGAAAGGCGAAGAACTGGATGAGGGCGCTGAAGAAGTTCCGTTCGCTGAATATGTGACAGCGGAATCAAAAGCCCCGAAGGAAGTTGTATACAACAGCAAATATCCTCCGGAGTTCTTTGACTGCATCATCGTCGATGAATGCCACCGCTCCATCTATAATGTGTGGAGTCAGGTACTGACCTATTTTGATGCGTTTATTATCGGCCTGACGGCCACTCCGGATAAAAGAACCTTTGCTTTCTTTGATGAGAATGTAGTCAGCGAATATCCAAGAGAGCAGGCTATCGTTGATGGCGTCAATGTCGGTGAGGATATTTTCCTCATTGAAACGGAAATTACCCGAAACGGCGCACGTCTGATGAAGCAGCTGATCGAGTACAGAGACAGGCTTTCAAGGGCGAAGCGCTGGCAGCAGATGGATGAAGACGAGGATTATTCCGGTGCAAATAAAGGGAAACTCGATAAAGACGTCGTAAATCCGAGCCAGATCCGGACGGTGATCCGCAGCTTCAAGGAAAACCTGTTTACGACGCTGTTTCCGCGCCGCAAAGAAGTGCCCAAGACACTGATCTTCGCAAAAACCGACTCTCACGCGGATGACATCATTCAGATCGTCCGGGAGGAATTCGGCGAAGGAAATGATTTTTGCAAGAAGATCACCTATGCCGCTGATAAGCCGGAATCGGTTTTAAGCGCTTTTCGTAATGACTACTATCCTCGTATTGCTGTTACCGTGGATATGATCGCGACCGGAACGGACGTAAAGCCCATCGAATGTCTAATCTTCATGCGCGATGTCCGGAGCAAAAACTACTTTGAGCAGATGAAAGGGCGCGGTACCCGAACACTCGGCGTGGACGACCTGCAGAAGGTTACGCCATCCGCCACAGAGAATAAAGATCATTTTGTTATCGTGGACGCTGTCGGCGTTACGAAGTCAAAAAAGAGTGATACAAGGCCGCTGGAGCGTAAGCCGTCTGTTTCCATGAAGGAACTCATGATGAATATCGCGCTCGGCGCAAAGGACGAAGATACCCTGACCTCGCTTGCCAGCCGTATTACGCGTCTGAATGCACAGATGACCGCATCTGAACGTAAAACCTTTGATAATACGGTCGGTATTTCCGCAGGCAAGGTAGCGGAGAATCTATTGAATGCCTTTGATGAGGATGTTATCACAGAACGGGCACAGGCAGATACCGGAGCAGAAGAACCGACTGAGGAACAGCTGCAAGCGGCAAAAGCAGCGCTTATTACTGAGGCAGTCGCTCCGTTCCATAATCCGGACAACCGTGATTTTATTGAAAACGTACGCAGGAGCCATGATCAGATAATCGATAACATCAATCTGGACTCCGTGACCTTTGCCGGATATGATGCGCAGCGGGAAGAAAATGCAGATCAGGTAATAGCGACCTTCCGGGAATTTATTGAGGAAAACAAAGACGAGATCATCGCTCTGCGCATTATCTATGATCAGGCGTATAAAGACCGTCCCATGATGATAGACGGCTTGAAAGCAATGTATCAGAAGCTGAAAGAAAAAGGCGTTACGGTAGAACGGCTGTGGGATTGTTATGCGATCAAGAAACCGGAAAAGGTGAAACGCGGCACGATGGCACAGCTTACTGATCTGATTTCCATTATCCGCTTCGAGATGGGATACACAGACAACCTCTCTCCTTTCGCGGATAAGGTGAACTATAACTTCATGCAGTGGACATTTCGCAAGAATACTGGCGCGGTGCATTTCACAGAGGAACAGATGGAATGGCTGCGTATGATCAAGGACCATATCATCACGTCGCTGTCCATCCTGCCGGAAGATCTGGATCTGACGCCATTCGACCGTCGCGGAGGTCTGGCTGCATTCTATGGCGTGTTTGGTGATGAGTATGAAAACATACTCAATGAGATGAATATTGAGTTAGTGGCATAAGGAGGATTAAACCTTGGATTATAAAGAATATGAATTAGATGAACTTCTTCCTTATGAGCAACCACAGGCTTATATCGTTGAGTCAACACAATACAGTGACACATATAAGACGCCAGTTTTAACGGCCGGAAAGTCGTTCATTCTCGGTTATACAAATGAAACCGAGGGTATATATGAGGACTTGCCCGTAATTATATTTGACGATTTCACAACTGCAACACAATTTGTAAATTTCAAGTTCAAAGTAAAGTCTTCTGCCATGAAGATTTTACATATTAACACTGATTTGGTGCTGCCCAAGTACATTTATTATAAATTGCAGACAATACACATCGACCACAGCACTCATAAACGGTATTGGATACAGCAGTTTTCAAAAATAAAGGTAGCTGTGCCATCCATCCCGGAGCAACAGCGGATTGTTTCCCGCATTGAAGAACTTTTCTCCTCGCTTGACAACGCTGCGGAAACCTTGCGGAAAACAAAGGAACAGCTGGCTGTCTACCGTCAGGCGGTGCTGAAAGAGGCGTTTGACTCGGCGGAAGAAGATTGTAAAATGCTTCCTATTGCGGAAATTCTAACAAAAAAGAGAAAGGGGATGTCAACAGGGCCTTTTGGCACGATGATAAAGAAAAGCGATCATAAGGCATCCGGAGTACCGATGCTCGGCATAGAGAATATCGGAAGAGGACAATTTGTTGATGGAAATAAGATTTTTGTAACGGAAGAGAAAGCTGAAGAATTAAAGTCGTTTTCGTTGACTGCTGGAGATATTATTATTTCTCGTTCCGGTACTGTGGGGGAAATTTGTGCAGTACCGGAGCGAGCGGAAGGTTCATTATTATCAACGAATCTGATGCGAATATCTCTCGATAACGCTATTATTCGTTCGGATTATTTTATTGCTTTATTTCAAAGTAAGGGAATTGTTCTGGATCAAATAAAAGAACTATGCAAAGGCTCTACGAGAGATTTTCTTAATCAAACAATACTCAAACAGATTATCTTTCCGGTGCCCAGTATTGAAAGACAAGCCGAGATAGTTTCAATTATTGAGGCAAGAATGTCAGTTTGCGACAGCATCGAGCAAACAGTTGGCACCGCTCTCGCCCAAGCCGAAGCCATGCGTCAGAGCATATTGAAAGAAGCATTTGAAGGGAGATTGTAATATGCTGATCAACAGCAATGAATATATCGATCTTGTCAATGAGATCAAGCAGCAGATACAATCGGCACAATATAGAGCCGCACTTGAAGTAAATACCGAGCTGGTCATGCTGTACCATAATATTGGCAGCGAGATCAATAAGCATAAGGTCTGGGGAAATAAATTCATTGACAGTCTTTCTGCCGACCTCCGCATGGATTTTCCCGGTGTGAAGGGCTATTCTGTCCGCAACCTGAAGTATATGTCGAAATTTGCCGAGCTGTTCAGCGAAGAAGAAATTGTGCAAGAGGCACTTGCACAAATTACGTGGTATCACCATGTAACGCTGATGGATAAGGTGAAGGATCATGACCGGTATATCTGGTACGCAAATTCCACAGCGAAAAACGGTTGGTCGCGCAACGTGCTTGTCCACCAGATCGAAAGTGGATTGTATGAGAGGCAGGTTTTAGCTGACAAGGTCAGCAATTTTGAAAAGAGGCTGCCCTCTTCGCAGAGCGAGCTTGCGCTCCAGACTATGAAAGATCCTTACGTTTTCGATTTTATTCCGTTTAAGGAAGAAATGCTTGAACGCGATATCGAAGAAGCGCTTGTCAGAGATGTGACGAAGCTGCTGCTCGAACTTGGAACCGGATTCGCTTTTCTGGGAAATCAATACCATCTTGTTGTAGGCGGAGACGATTTCTATCTGGATTTGCTGTTCTATAATCTCAATTTGAGATGTTATGTCGTTATCGAACTGAAAGCCGGAGATTTTAAGCCGGAGTATGCCGGAAAACTGAATTTCTACCTGTCTGCGGTTGATGGCATCCTGAAAAAAGAGAGTGATAATCCAACGATAGGACTGCTGCTCTGCAAGAGCAAAAACAATGTAGTGGCGGAATATTCCCTAAAGGATATTTCAAAGCCAATCGGTGTCAGCGAATATAAAATCACGAATAATCTCCCGGAGGATTTAGAAAAGCAGTTGCCGTCCGTGGAAGACATTCAAAAACGTATAGGAGGAACGGACAATGAGTGAGATTACATCTGCAATAGTATCAAAGGTATGGGGCATGTGTAATCCGCTCCGGGATGATGGCGTTTCCTATGGAGATTATCTGGAACAGCTGACCTATCTGATCTTTTTGAAAATGTCTGACGAGTATTCCAAGCCGCCCTATAAAAGAGAAACCGGCATCCCAAAGGGCTACACGTGGTCGGATATGAACACTCTCAAGGGTGCGGAACTGGAAACACAATATAAGAATACCCTTGAGAAACTTGGAGAAGAAGGCGGCATCCTCGGCCAGATTTTCAAGGGCGCGGTCAACAAGATCAGCAACGTAGCGATCCTCTATCGTGTTGTTCAGATGATCGATAAGGAAAACTGGGTAGCCATGTCCTCTGACGTTAAGGGTGAGATTTATGAGGGTCTGCTCCAGAAAAATGCTGAAGATATCAAAAGTGGTGCCGGACAATATTTCACTCCCCGTCCGCTGATTAAAGCTATGGTTGAGTGTGTCCGCCCGGAACCGGGCAAGACCATCGCAGATCCCTGCTGCGGCAGTGGGGGCTTTTTCCTCGCGGCGCAGTCGTTCCTTTCCGATCCGGAAAACTATACGCTCGACCGCAGTCAAAAAGAATTTCTAAAAAACGAGACCTTCCACGGAAATGAAATTGTAGGTGCGACATTTAAGACGGCGCTGATGAATCTATATCTTCATAACATCGGCGATATCTACGGAGAGATTCCGATCACGCTCGGTGACGCGCTGCTTTCCGACCCCGGATATCGTGTGGATTATGTGCTGACGAATCCGCCTTTCGGCAAAAAATCCTCCATCACATTTACAAATGAGGAGGACGAGCAGGAGGAAGAAGATCTCGTATACAACAGACAGGATTTTTGGACAACCAGTTCGAATAAGCAGTTGAATTTCGTGCAGCACATCAACACGCTGTTAAAAGCAACCGGCAAGGCCGCTGTTGTTGTACCCGACAATGTGCTATTTGAGGGCGGTGCTGGAGAAACCGTCCGTCAGAAACTGCTGGAGACTACCGATCTGCATACGATCTTAAGGCTCCCGACCGGAATCTTTTATAAACCGGGCGTAAAGGCAAACGTCATATTCTTCGACAAGCGCCCGGCAAGCCCGGAGAAACAAACAAAGGAAGTCTGGATATATGATTTCCGTACCAATATGCATTTTACGCTGAAACAGCATCCAATGACCTACGCTGATTTACATGATTTCATCACCTGCTACAATCCTCAGAATCGCCACGAGCGGAAAGAAACATGGTCAGAAGATAATCCGGACGGACGCTGGCGCAGATTTATCGTAGGCGGTAAGGATGATCAGATCTTAAACCGTGACAAGACCAGCCTTGACATCTTCTGGATTAAGGACAAGTCCCTTGCCGATCTTGATAATCTCCCGGCTCCGGATGAACTTGCCGACGATATCATAGAAAATCTGCAATCGGCACTGGAAAGCTTTCAGGAGCTGCAGGCACAGCTGAAGAAATAAGGAGAGAAAACAATATGGGAAACTTCACAAGCATTGAGAAAGAATTTAATACACTTATTGAGCCGCAGATAAACCAATTTATAAACACTCAGGGACAAAATGCGAATCCACAGGCTGTTCAAAACAAGGTTAATGAAATAATCCAAAAAACTTTGCTTGAAATGAGAATTTCCAAAATGAAGGAACTCTGTGATGTTACGCATCGCAACCTAATTTGTTATATATCGGCTTGGCTGCAATCTTCTGTCATGAACCCAGAGATTCAGATAAACGATAATGATATGAATGGACTTATGAATGCCGTTTCAGGAATAGAGGATCGATCAATCGGTTTGGATATAATGCTACATACCCCCGGAGGTGTAGTTACTGCAACAGAAAGCTTAGTAAACTATCTCAGGAAAATGTTTGATATGGATATACGCGTCATTGTACCTCATATGGCCATGTCTGCAGGAACAATGATCGCTTGCTCGAGTAAAGAAATAATCATGGGGAAAGAATCCAGCCTTGGACCAATAGATCCTCAGTATCATAATGTTCCCGCTCAAGGTGTTTTAAAGGAGTTTGAGAGGGCCATAAACGAAACGATGGCGGCTCCCAACAAATCCCTTATATGGAAAGAAATAATTCAGCAGTATAGACCGACCTTTGTTGGAGAATGTGATAATGTAGTAAAAATGTCATATGATTTAGTTGAGGGCTGGCTCCTTGATTGTATGTTTAAGAGATCTCGAAACAAGAAAGAAATTGTGACGCGAATACTTGATGAACTATCAAGCCATGATGCATCTAAAGTTCACGATAGGCACTATGATTATGTGAAGTGTAAAAAACTTGGTCTTAAAGTTTCTGCGCTTGAAGAAAATCAATTACTTCAGGATAAGGTTCTGTCCCTTTATCATTGCTATCTGCTTAGTATATATAGATTACCTTCTGCACTGAAATTCATTGAAAATCACAATGGACAGACCTTCGTTATTAACGGTAAGAGATAAGGAGGTGCCCCTTATGGATAAGAAAGCTGATAATTCAATAAGCCAAGAAGAAGCTATTGATTTACTTTTTCAAAACATCGATAAAACACCGAATCAAGATAATACTACCTTTTCATGTGAATGTATGGATGAGTACGGTAATTATGTCTATTCAACAGATACAGTCATAAGTGAACCAAATACAGCGTATGGTTCGTCAGGTGGTTTTAACTATCTTACCCGCATCAATAATTGGTAGTAACTAAGAAAGAGACCATGCAGGAGCATTTCTACTCTTACATGGTCTCTTTTTGTCCCGCTTGAAGACTGTCACTTAAAGCCTTGTTGTTCAATCCCTAAGTGAAGCCCTCCAACCGGGGAGGTTTTTATTCGACTTCCTCCTCCATCAGCCTTACAAAAACCGAACAGCGGTCGATGACCTTGGAGTGGGGAAAGGCTTTTCTGATCAGCGCAGTCCTCGGAATTGGCATATTCCACGGTAAAGCCCTCCTCCTGCCCCTGGTCGGAGATAAGGAGACATGCCGTAATCTCTCCGGCTTCATTCAGATAAACCGAGCACTCTGCTGCGTGGCTTTGCTGAATAGCAACAGAGAATGCAGCTTACAGATTACAGGAGAAATATCAGATGAGCAGAACTGTTGAGATATTACAGACCATACTTCCGGTGTTGGCAATGCTTTCAGTGGGAATGATAACCAGAGCCAGGGGGCTTATATCCAGAGAGGGCATCAATGCCTTAAAGAGCGTCGTGGTGAACATCACCCTTCCGGCGGTGCTTCTCGGAGCCTTTGCAACTACCACCTATACCTTTATGGATATTGTCATCCCCCTTATGATGTTCGCCATATGCTTTGCAGCCTGGGGGCTGGGCTGGCTCGCAGAAAAAATCCTTCACATGAACTCGCGCTTCGTTCCCTTTCTTACCACCGGCTTCGAGGCAGGCATGTTGGGCTATGCCCTTTTCAATATGCTGTACGGAACTGAAAGGACAGCTGATTTTGCACGCATTGATCTCGGTCAGGTGCTTTTCGTATTTACACTGTATAAAATCCTGCTTGGGCTAAAGGACCCGAACAGGAAGAATACAAAAGAGCTCATTAAGGAGATGGTCATATCTCCGATAATCATTTCTATCTTTGCGGGCGTGCTGATCGGGGCGAGCGGTCTCTATGCGGCGTTAGTCCCCTCCGGCATAAGCGGGATCCTCACGAAGTGTACGGATTTCTTTGCCGCCCCCACCAGTGCAATAATACTCCTTACCATAGGGTACGACCTCGTGCTCTCGGACATTCCCTGGGCTTCGGCGGGCAAGGTAGTGACTGTGCGCTTCGTTATAATGATGCTGCTAAGGACTGCCTTTGTTGCCGTGCTGGGTCTTATATGGAAGGATTCCGGGCTGACCCAGGCGATAAACGTGATGTTTATCCTGCCTCCGCCCTTCGTGCTTCCTGTTTTTGCCGATGACGCCGACCAGAGAGTATATGTTTCCTCTGCACTTTCACTTTCTACACTGGTCTCCATAGCCGGCTTTGCCGTCCTTGCAATTTTGGGAGCCTGATTTAAGTAAATTTACCGCAATACAGGAAGCTTTGGGCGTTTTTTCGGCTTCCTTGCGAACTTTTTTTAGCTGTGCTAGAATTACGTTAAGATTCTGTCTGCAATATTGACAGACTGTTTGCTGTGACTTTCCGATTTTGCGTTCATACTATTTTTGGAGGTAGACCGTGAGCAGCATCGAACTGCTGGACAAGACAAGGAAAATAGGCAAGCTTCTGTACAACAACAAGAAGGGCAAGGTGGTCTTTAATGACATATGCAGGGTCATGAAGGATTCCATTTTTTCCGATGTCTTTGTTATAAGCAGGAAGGGCAAGGTACTGGGAGCGGTTCTGCACGAGGAAAACGATGCTCTTATAGCGGAACCTGTCGGAAACTTCATCGACAAGAGCTTAAATGACAGATTGCTGGGAGTGCTTTCTACCCAGGAAAATGCCAATCTTGAGATGTTCGGCTTCGACGCAAGTGACGCAAAGAGCCACAAAGCGCTGATATCGCCTATTGTCATTGCAGGAGAGAGAAAGGGAACCCTGCTGGTAATGCGAAACAGCGAGGACTATACGATCGACGATATAATCCTTTGCGAATACGGGGCAAACGTTGTGGGGCTTGAGATATTACGGAGCGACAGCGAGGAGGATGCTCAGGAGAGCAGGAAGGAGCAGGATATCCAGGCTGCCTTCGCCGCCCTTTCCGCCACCGAGAAAAATGCCATTGTCTACGTATTCGAAGAACTGGGCGGTACGGAGGGTATTCTAATAACCTCCAGGATAGCCGACAGGGTAGGGATAACAAGATCGGTGATCGTAAACGCATTAAGGAAATTCGAGAGTGCGGGCATAATAGAATCGCGCTCCTCAGGGATGAGAGGAACCTATATAAAGATAGTCAATGACTGCCTGTTTGACGAGATCGACAGGATAGGCAGAGAGGAATGAGGAAAGGAGAAGGGCATGATCAAAACAGACGTATATGATTATATAAACGTGCTGGACAAGGCTGCGGACGCTTCCTACATGAGAAACGAGATGATAGCGAACAACCTTGCGAACATGGACACTCCCCGCTATAAGAGGCAGGATGTGGCTTTCGCCGCAAATCTTGAGGAGGCGCTGAGACATTCGAAGTACGAGACCCTGGACGAAAAGGTAACAAGGCTCAATATGTCGAGGCTAAGACCCCATGTCTATACAGACGCGGAAAATTTCTCCTACAGGCTGGACGGAAATAATGTGGATCCCGATACGGAGAATACCTATATGGCGGAAAATAATATTCTCTATAACGGACTCACCCAGTCCGTGACAGCGGAGTTTAGGAATTTACAGGCAGTAATGCAGAAGTAAAAGTGTTTTCAATGCTCACAGAGCGCAGCGATCGCACTTTTAAAGTCATCATTAAAAAAAGGAGAACAATTATGGGTGTATTTGATTCGTTTCATATTAACGCATCAGGGCTCACGGCAGAGCGTTTCAGAATGGATACCATCGCGGAGAATGTTGCCAATGCAAACACCACGAGAACAAAAGACGGAACTCCTTACAGAAGAAAAGTTGTGACATTTGAGGAAAAGAACCTCCCGGAGCCTTCATTTTCGAGTATGCTGGCTTCCAACCAGAGCAAGTACAAGCTCAAGAACAAGGCGGGAGTAAAGATAGGCGGGATATATGAAGACCACGTTACGGAGATGAACATGGTCTACGATCCGGCACATCCCGATGCGGATGAAAACGGATACGTTACCTATCCTAATGTAAATATCGTGACCGAGATGACGAACCTCATAGACGCCTCCCGCGCATATGAGGCGAATGCGACAGCCTTCGGCGTAAGCAAGTCCATAGCGCAGAAGGGGCTGGACGTAGGTATGTAATCCTTCGGGCAATAGTTTGTGTGACGGGATTTCTCTTTGCATGCCGCAAGGGGCGGCAGAAAGGAAATTATGGATATAAACAGATTATACAATGTTACAGCCAGCGATATCGCTGCTGTGGCGGATAAATATACCGAGCCGCCGGAGGATTATACCTTCGACACTTTTCTGCGCTCGGCAGTGAACCAGTTAAACGAGACGGACGACCTTTTGCAGGATCAGGAGAATGAGGAGATCAAGCTTTCTCTGGGGCTTTCGGACAATACCCACGACCTTGCCATAGCACAGCAGAAGGCATATACCGCACTGCAGTATACAGTAGCCCTCCGCGACAGATTTATCGAAGCATACAGAGAGATTATGCAGATACAGATGTAACGAAAGCAGCGAGGAAAGGTCATAAGAGCGTTGTGCTTTCGTAAGTATAAGGAGGCATTATAAATGCAGGAGCGAATCAGGCAATTACTGGAAAAGCTTAGGGAATGGTGGAATAAATTCACCACGCGGCAGAAGACTCTAATCATCTCCGTGTCCGCAGCGGTGGTTGTTGCCATAGTCGTAGTCGTATGGCTTTTAAACGTTCCAAAATATAAAACACTCATAGAATGTACGACACCCGCCGAGTCCGGAACAGTGAAGGAGCTTTTGGATGAGGAAGGCATCCCGTACCAGATATCGGAGGACGGGCTTGTCATAAGGGTTGAGCAGAGTCGGATGTCCGACGCAACAATACTTTTAGGGTCGAACGACATACCCACCAGCGGCTACGATCTTGAGACGGTTTTCAGCGGGGGCTTCTCCTCCACCGAGGCCGATAAGCAAAAAAGATACCAGCTCTACCTTGAAAATCACATAGCAGAGGACTTAGAGCAGCAGGAAAATATAAACAAGGCTACAATAAACTTGAACCTGCCGGAAAATGACGGCACCCTTCTTTCCAAGGAGGAGGAGGCGTATGCCAGCATAATGCTGACCCTTGAGGACAAGACCGCGATGACAGAGGTGACCTCTGCCGCGATTGCACGTTTTGTGGCTACAGCCATCGGCAATACCACTACCGACAACATCGTCATCATGAACTCCGATGGAGATATGCTTTACGCGGGAGGGAGCAACAACGATATCGACGGCATCGGCGGAGCCTCTGGAAGGCTCTCCTACAAGGCCAAGTATGACCAGCTCGTAAAAGGCGAGATCAGGGATGCCCTTGTGGGAGCGAAGATTTATGACAATGTACAGGTTGTGCCGAATCTGGTTTTGAATTGGAACGATGTGGAAAAGACGGAGCATACCTACACCCCTGCCGACGGACAGGATCAGGGTGTGCTTTCCCACCAGGATACTTATTCCCAGACGGCTGAGAATACATCGGGTCTCATACCCGGAACCGATACCAACGGAGAGAACACCTACGTCTATGAGGATACCGCCAATTCTGTAACCAGCACGGATGAAACCAGTCTGGATTATCTGCCAAATGAGACCATAACCAAGACCAATGTGGGCGGCGGAGCCATAGATTATGCGGCTTCCTCTCTGGGTATAACCGCAATACAGTACAACGTTATAAAGGAAGACAACTTAAGGGC
>JAGBNT010000108.1 GCA_017634255.1 Lachnospiraceae bacterium | reverse complement strand
TGGTTCACAGGCGAACTGCGCATTTACTGCGCAGTTACGCCCCAATGTGTTGTGGTTTAAATGGGTTTTGCCCCATCGCCGAAGGCGATTTAATTGGCAAAACCCGTTACGTTCGCAGCCTGAAAGGCTGTGAACAGTAACAATATTTAAAAGCAGTTACAAATTTTGTTTTTTTATTTTTTGAGAATATGTGATAGTCTATTTATGGTAAAACAAACTCTAAGCAGGGGCAGGAACAGCCATGAGCAAATATAAAAAAAGGATCTTTGAGCTAATCCAGATAGGGAATAAAAACGACATTCTCAGCCGGTTATTTGACGTATTTATCGTTCTGGTCATATTTTTAAATATCACAATAATGTTTTTGAATACTTTTGACAGCCTAAGACCCTATGCGGGAGTGCTGAGTATACTGGAAGGGATAACGGTATTTTTCTTTTGCGTGGAATATATCTTAAGAATATGGACCGCAGACCTGCTGTATCCTGAGCTGAGTCCCGGAGAGGCGGTTTTAAAATTTCTGGTATCCTTTGACGGGGTCATTGACCTGCTTACGATACTCCCATTCTTTTTCCTTACCGGCTTTGTGGCTCTTAGGCTTTTGAGGGTGGTGCGGATATTTCATCTCTTCCGCCTCAACGCCCAGTACGATTCCTTTAATGTAATAAAAAATGTAATTTACAAGAAGAGAAATCAGATAATATCCTCAGTATTTATCATAATAATACTTATGCTGGCTTCCTCTATATCAATCTACAGCGTCGAGCATCCCGTACAGCCGGATGTCTACAAAAATGCTTTCTCGGGTATGTGGTGGAGCCTTTCAACCATATTTACAGTGGGCTACGGAGATATTTACCCTATTACCCTCTTAGGCAGGGGACTTGCAATAATCATTACCTTTCTTGGAGTCGGAGTGGTGGCTATACCAACAGGTATCATTTCTGCGGGGTTTGTTGAGGAATACTCTAAAATGCAGAGGAACAGCGCCTTAAGGAAGGTGAAGACCTCGGTGATAATGGTTGAGCGTGAGCACGAATATATAGGCATGACAGTGGATGAGATAGAAGAGGCAGAGGATTTCGACATCATCGCGCTTGTGCGGGATGGCAATGTCAGCATGCCCATGGGAAATATAAGGCTGCAGATAAACGATACCATTATTTATCAGCCGAATACCAAGTTTTAGGGGAAAAATAGGTTGACAAAGTAAACAAAGCGATATACTGTATATTGTGTAACAATTATATAATTCTGCTAGTTTTTGTATTAATAATGGAGGAAGCTATGAACAAGACAGAATTAGTTGAAGCAATCGCAAAGCAGACTAAACTTTCAAAGAAGGATACCGAGGCTACTATCAAGGCCCTTGTTGATGTAGTAGGCAAGGAACTCAAGAAAGGCGGAAAAGTTCAGCTTATCGGATTTGGTACCTTCGAAGTTGCAAAGCGCGCAGCTCGCAAAGGCCGCAATCCTCAGACCGGCAAAGAGATCAAGATTGCTGCATCTAAAGCGCCCAAGTTCAAGGCGGGTGCTGCACTGAAGGAACTTGTTAACGGCAAGAAGAAAAAATAACAATATAGACAAGGGTTTATATGAAACTGCTGCTCATGCGGGCAGCAGTTTTTTACTAAACGCCCATCTCGTGCCATATGATACCACCATAAATAAAAGTGGGCGTTTAGTTGGCGATTTTGTGATGAAAATTCGACTTTGTCGAACACAAAATCGCTGCTAAACAACGATTAAACGGCATTCAAAATGTGCCACCGGCACATTTTGCAGGATTTTGCTTTGCAAAACCCTCGCGGAATAGTGACTTGCAAAAGATACTTTCAGAGTAAACAAAAATAAGGAGCGGGAAAAATGGCAGACATAAGGATATTAAGATGCAACAAGTGTAAAAATGTAGTGATGGTTTTAAATTCCGGTACATGTATTCCGCATTGCTGCGGTGAGGAGATGCAGGAGCTTACGGCAAATACCTCGGACGGAGCTATGGAAAAGCATGTTCCCGATGTAACTGTAGATGGCGACACCTTAAAGGTTCAGGTAGGCTCAGTTGAACATCCCATGCTTGAGGAGCACTACATTCAGTGGATATATCTTCAGACCGAGACCGATGGACAGATCAAGTATTTAAAGCCCGGAGAGGCACCCAGAGCGGAGTTTGTACTGAATGGAAGAAAGCCTGTTGCTGTATATGAATACTGCAATCTGCATGGACTCTGGAAGAAGGATATCTAAATGAAAAAGCCTTATCCATTAATGATAACGCTCCTGCTTGCCGTTCTGCTTTCCTGGGGATGCGGCAAGGCGGAGCTTTCCTATGACGATCCCAAGACAGGAGCTGTTGTGATAAGGACTGAGAGTACAGCCAAAACGCCCGTAGCTGCGGAAAACGTCGCGGAAACCGGCGCGGAGGAGGTTCAGGAAGACGCTCCTGACGAGATTGTTACAGAGGACGAAGGAGCGGCAAAAGAGGCTTCCTCCGGGGAGGCAGCGGTTGGAGCCGGGGAGACAGAGACAACCCCCGAGGCGGCAGCAGAGCTGGAGCAGACCGACCTGAAAGCTTCCGGGGAGACCGCGGAGACTGCAACTACTGCGACTCAGACCACGGAAAGCAGCCCTGTTGACAGCAGTTCTGTTGACAGCAGTTCTGGTGAGAACGGCAGTGCAGGAAATGGCGGGAGTAATTCAGAAACCGGCACCGGCACCGCAGAAAGCGTCATCGCGGAAAGTGTCAGTACTGCAGAAAGTGTCAGCGCCGGAGAGGCATCGGCAGCAAAGCCGGCAGAAACAAAGCCCGAGGAGGCGAAGCCTGTCCTTCCGCAGATACTTTATAAACTGCTTCACGCCCTTTAAAAACAAAAAATCAGCAAAATAAAAACGACATCGAATACGGACGATGTCGTTTTTTACAATAAAGAGGCAGAACCTGCCGGATAGAAAACGGATCTTCGGAGGTGCAGCCTCTGCCTCCTTCCAGTTGGCAAAGAGATTAAAAATGTAACTTATGCTGTCTGACCCTGAGGATAAAATTCTTTCTGATAAGCAATATATTCGTCGTACTCCTCATCTGTAGCAGGACGTATATCCATGGCACCGCAATCGGGACATCTCTTGGTATTATTACTGCCCTTAAACATAAACCTACATTCGTTACATGTGCAAATCATCATCTTGTGGTTCCTCCCTCAACTTCATCAAGATGTAGTTTAGCACTTAACAGGGTGGTTGTATAGATTACATAAGATTTTTCTTATCTTTTTTTCAGAACACCCATGAATCCTTGTATTCGGCTTGAATAAATAATTTGCCTAAAGTATTATTATAATACGATGTATTAATGCAATATATATTTTTTGAGCTGGCTCAAAATAACTATATATTGCATTAAAAACCAGCACGAAGTGCTTTTGACCCTTACATTAAACCGTAAAAAAGGAGGTTGGTGTATGACAGTAAAAGAAATAATCGAAAAAATGAAAAAGGGAAATGAGGCATACCTCAGTGCAGCCTCAAACAGCGGAGATATCTCTCCTGCCATCAGGAAAGATACTAAGGAGAACGGTCAGCATCCATATGCAGTGGTAGTAACCTGCTCCGATTCCAGAGTAATTCCCGAAGATATATTTATGGCAGGGATAGGCGAGCTTTTTACAATTCGGGTTGCAGGAAATGTCATGGCTGATCACCAGCTCGGAAGCGTAGAATACGCAGTGGATCATCTGGGAAGCCCGCTGGTACTGGTTCTTGGGCATACCAACTGCGGGGCTGTGGGAGCCGCGCTGGAGGGGCACGCCCCTTCCTTCATTAAGACCATAACCGATGAGATAAAGAAGGCAGTGGGAAGTGAAAAGGATCCTTACAAGGCTTCCCGATTAAACGTAGAACACAGCGTTGCAGTAATAAATGAAAAGCTTACAGAGATCAGGGACAAGTGCGAGGTTAAGGGCGCTATCTACGATATCGAAAGCGGAAAGGTAGAATGGCTGTAAGACACAATGGATATATATAAAGCCGACGAAAAGCGCTATGAAAAAATGAAATATAATCATGTGGGAAAGAGCGGTTTGAAATTTCCCGCGGTATCTCTGGGGTTTTGGCATAATTTCGGCAGCCGGGATAACTATGACAACATGAAAGCCATCTGCCGGACAGCCTTTGACAACGGTATAACCCAGTTCGATCTTGCAAACAATTACGGTCCTGTATATGGCAGTGCCGAGACCAATGCAGGCAGGATACTTGCCGAGGATTTTAAGCCGTACAGAGATGAGCTGGTCATAACCACCAAGGCGGGCTACGATATGTGGGAGGGTCCCTATGGGAACTGGGGAAGTAAAAAGTATCTGGTAGCCAGTCTGGACCAGAGCCTTACCAGGCTGGGACTGGATTATGTGGATATTTTTTATCATCACAGGATGGATCCCGAGACGCCGCTGGAAGAGACTATGGAGGCACTTGCTTGGATCGTGCAGAGCGGAAAGGCGCTGTACGCCGGAATATCCAATTATGATCAGGAGAATACCGAAAGAGCTGTTGAGATAATGAAAGAGCTTCACTGCCCCCTTATAGTCAATCAGCGCAGGTATTCCATCTTTGACAGAAAGATAGAGAGCGACGGGGTCAAGAGCGCCTGCAGAAGGCTCGGCATGGGCATAATAGCCTTCAGCCCGCTTGCACAGGGTATGCTGTCTGATAAATATTTAAACGGGATACCTGAAGACAGCCGAATCGCCCGTGACGGCCGCTTCCTCCACAGGGAGGATGTCACCGAGGAAAAGCTCTCTAAGATACGCGCTCTAAATGATATGGCAAAGCAGCGCGGTCAGAGCCTTGCACAGATGGCGCTGTCCTGGGTACTAAAGGACGATGAAGTGTGCTCTGTATTGATCGGGGCATCGAGACCCGCACAGATCACAGAAAATATTTCTGCTATTGAAAATACTGATTTTACTAAGGAAGAGCTGGAAAAAATAGACGGTATCTGCGCGTCATGACTGCGTTTCGCTTACGTTGAAGCTTCTGAAAGCTTCCTTGACCTTTTGCTTATCCTGTCTTACATAGTGTTTCCTGGTGGTATTTACGTCGGAGTGGCCCAGCATGGCTGCCGTAAGGAAGATATCACCGGTTTTTTCCTGAAAGGCTGTACCAAAGGTGCTCCTCATCTTGTGTGGGGTGATGTGCTTCATTGGGAACAGCCTTTTTCCTATCTTTTCGGTCATTGCCTGAATAGCCCGGACAGAAAGGCGTTTTCCCCTGCCTGACACAAACAGTGCCTTTTCGGAAGAGCTTTCGCCCAAAAGGACAAGCCTGTCGGAGTTTATGTATTCCGTCAGAACCTCCTTAACTGCGTCGCTTAAGCCGAGGATATCATAGCGTCCGCCCTTTCTGATTATCCGCAGCTCATTGTGTACAAAGTCTACATCATCAATATTGAGCCCCTCCGCTTCGGAAACACGTATGCCGGTATTTAGCAGCAGGTAAAAAAGGGCATAGTCCCGCCTGCCGGTCTTTTCGTGATAAGCCCTTTCGTGGGCGTTCCATATATCCCCGGTTTTAAGGGCGCTTAAAAGTGAATCCACCTCATTGCTTTCCAGAACCGTTATAGGCTGCTCCTTTCGTTTAGGGAGCTGTACCTTGGTCACCGGATTGGAGGCTATGGCATCGGTATCGTAGAGGTAGGTAAAAAATGAGCGCAGGGAGGAAAGGCGTCTGGATAAGGCGGCATCCCCATTGCTGCCGTATCTTCCGTCCTTTTCATAGGAGCGCAGGAAATGCATATACTCCTCAAAATCCATCCTGTCCAGATTTTTTATAGCCTCGAAGGGGATATCGCGGATTGCCAGCTTGGAATAAAGTGGATTTTCGCTCTGGATATAATAAAAGAAAAGCTGGAGGTCATAAGCGTAGGCGAGCCGTGTCCTTATCTGCGTCCTGTTTTCAAGAGCGATAAAATATTCCCTGCAATAGGGAGGCAGCTCATGTTTTATGATACCCTCCAGCTTTTTGCTGTAGATCTTATTTTTTTCAAAGTGATAAGCAGGTTTTGTCTCCATACCGCCTGAATGTCTTATTCAGGAAAGCTCATTTCTCCTGAAAGTCCTTTACCGCCTTAAAGAAGGCTTCGATATTTTCCCAGGGAGACATGGGTGGTATGTCACAGCCTGAGGATATAACAAAATTATCATATTTTGAACATTCGCTCAATACCTTTTCGGTAGCTGCGTATATGCTTTCAGGAGTTCCGTTTCTAAATTCGCCGGAGGGATTTACATTACCCATTGCTATGCAGTTTGCCGGTATGTGGGACATCATCTCCGCCATATCTATTGCGTTGCCGAAGTGGAACATGCGGCAGCCGTTATTTACTATGGTGTCCGCAGTGGCGATGGCGGAATTGCCGCAGTTGTGGTATACGACGAGGAAGCTTTCATCCTGCACCGCAGTTACAAGCTGCTTCATATAGTCGGCGGAAAATTCCTGAGCAAGCTCACCGGACATGAGCCCTGCCAGCGGCTCTGCAACGACGACGCCGTCTACCCCCGCCTCCTTGTAAGCAAGGCTGTATTTGATGAGGAAATCTGTAACCTTCTTAAGCACCTCATGTACCATTTCCGGCTCATCGTAGCAGTATATCATTGCCTCGGAGACATCCATGAGCCTTCCCGCAAGGGAAAAGGGACCGATGATACCGGCAAAAAGCGGTCTGTCGGTTACCAGCTCCTTGGCTTTTTTCATAGCCTCGATATTGTTACCCGTTCTGCCTGCCCCAACCTCTGGCACCTTCAGAGCCTCCGCATCTTCCATCTCCTCGATAATGGAGCCGATCACGGTCGGAACCTCTTCCTTGGAATATCGTATCTCGGAGCCGAAAGCCTCTGCCTCTACAGACAGATCCATATAGCTCACTGCGGCAGCGGTGTCGAAAGAATCGGCGATGATCTTAATGCCCTCGGCCTGTTTGTCGCTGTCTCTTACAATATCTTCAACCGCTATTCCCATTTTCTGGATGGCGGGAAAAGACAGGACCGGCAGTGCCTTCTTGGTTTTGGATGCGATCGTATCGTCAACCCACTTGTACATGTTGCGTCCCATAAATTACAATCCTCCTTTAAACTCTTAACTGATACGTAGATAATACACAAAATCCGAATTAGATAATATGTACATTTTGTTAAAAATCATGTAAATTTTTCACCTGATATAAAACATTATTCGTCTTTATGACCATGCATGGAACGCGCCGTCACTGTTGATGAAAGGGAAAAAATAGGCTATATTTTGGTAGTAAACGCATTAAAAATGAAGCAGAGCGGAGGCGGAAAGATTGGATAAAACCATTGAGACCATAACGGCTGAAGGAAATGATCTTTATATAGATAAAGATACAGTTTTTAAGCAGATAAAGTGCGACAGGGATAACCCAATGTACGAGGAGTTCGAGGAAGAGTTTAATGAGCTTCTTCCGCAGGTAAAGGCGGCATTAAAGCCACGGGCAGCCCTGGGCTTCGACGCTTATCCCGGGAATCTAAAGGGCGGGACTATAAAACCCGAAACCTGTGTACTATACCTGATAGCAACCGTTGGACAGGAGATATGCGATCTCACCTCCGGGTATTTTGCTTCTGGAGACTACGTTAAAGGGATGCTCTGCGATGCCTGCGCCTCGGCAGCGCTGTTTTCCTTTGAAAAGCCTATCTTTGCCAAGCTCAGGCAGATGTGCGCCGACAGGCACGTGGGAATAAAAAAACGCTACGAAGCCCCGGGACACGTACCCATGGAGATACAGAAGGTCGCCTATGAAAGTCTCAATGCGGGAGAAACGCTGGGGCTTAAGATATCCTCCGGATATATGTACGAGCCTGTCAAGTCCACCTGTCAGGTATTTGAGACCACAGATAACGAAAGAACCCTTCACCTTACCCATGGATGTGCGGATTGCTCCAATATGGACTGCCCCCACAGGGTGGAAAGCGTTGTGGTAAGGATAAAGGCGGAGGGCGGAGACTATGAATTTACCGCCGCTCCAGGAACGAACCTTATGGAGCTTGTGAGAGAAAACGGTATCTCCGTTAACGCAATGTGCGGAGGAGCCGGAAGATGCGGAAAATGCGCAGTAAGGGTTCTTGAGGGAAATATTGAGGTATCGGACGACGATAGAAATATCTTTACAGCCGCAGAGCTGGCGGGAGGATACAGGCTTGCCTGCAGGGCGTCTGTAAGTGAGGACTGCAGGGTTGAGCTTGTATACGAGGCGGAGGAGGATATGGTTTCTCTGAGCCTCAATAAAGTTATGGGGAAGCTGTATGCAGACAGCGACCTTGGGATTGCCATAGACATAGGAACCACGACCATTGCACTGACGCTGATCGACCTGGAGGATGGCGGGATAATCGATACCTATACTGCCATCAATCCCCAGCGTTCTCTGGGGGCTGACGTGATCACAAGGATAGGGGCGGCTGTCGGCGGAAAGGCCAAGGAGCTGCGCCGGCTGATAGGAACGGCTCTATTAAAGGGGATAGAGGAGCTTCTTCAAGGCAGCGGAGCTTCCGAAGGCAGTCTGAAAAAAATATGTATCGCCGGAAATACTACGATGATGCACCTTTTGTCGGGTTATCCTGTGGAGGGGCTGGGAGTATATCCCTTTACTCCGTATCGTATAGAGCTTGAAACCAGAAGGCTGGGGGAAGTACTGGATACAGACGATGGGCTGAGCGACGCTCTTAAAGGTATCAGGACTATCCTGCTGCCCGGAAATTCAGCCTTCGTAGGGGCGGATATTGTTGCCGGGCTTTATAGCTGCGGCTTTCATGAAAATGAAAAGACCTGTGCCCTTATAGATCTGGGAACCAACGGGGAGATGGCGATAGGCGGCAAAAACAGGCTGATGGTCACCTCCACGGCAGCGGGACCAGCCTTTGAGGGAGGAAATATAAAATGGGGTGTCGGGAGCATCCCCGGAGCTATATCCGCGGTAACAATTGAAGACGGCAGGGCAAGGATAGAGACCATCGGAGAAACCAGAGAGGTTACGGGTATCTGCGGAACCGGCGTCATAGAGGTAACGGCGGAGCTGCTTAAAAATGAGCTGATGGATGAAACGGGAGTCCTGGATGAGGAATATTTTGAGGATGGCTTCTGCCTTGCAAAGAGTGCAAAGGGCGAAGACATAACCTTTACACAGAAGGATATAAGGGAGATACAGCTTGCCAAATCCGCTATAAGGGCGGGCTTTGAGACCATGCTTTTGCGTTACGGGGCAAAGTATGAGGATATAGATACCCTGTACATCGCAGGAGGCTTCGGATATTATCTTAATGTGAAAAAGGCGGCGCTTATAGGCATGATACCGGAGGAGCTGCTTGAAAAATGCCGGGCGGCGGGAAACACTTCCCTTTCCGGAGCCCTGAAATATCTTGTTTCGGGGGAGGAGGCCGCACAGCAGACAGTGAGCGAGCTCGCAAGAATGGGAGAGGAAATAGCGCTGTCCTCCGATAAGGACTTTAACGAGCTGTATATGGAATACATGATGTTTGAATGTAACTATTCATAACAGCCCGAAGCACTTGCTGCTAGCTTTAGAAGCTCCTTCTGACCGTAGCAAAGGGCTTCTTCGATCGACATTTCCTTGTTGAACATCTTTTTGAAGGTGTCATAGATCACGGTTTCAACTGCATAAGGCGGGATGAGCCTGTCATCTCTTCCCGAAGGATATATCCTGTCCCGGCTGGCTTTCTGCCCTTTTTCGGTAAGGGGCATCCACGGATAGAGCTTCATTATTTCGTAGTTGTCGTAGGGATAGGTTATAACTGACTGACCGTTGAGGGTCGTCATATAGTAGCTGGTGCTTTTTTTGGACAGCCATTTGTAAAATTCGAATATCAGCTCTTTCTTTTTCGTCTGCTTGTTTAAGCCCAGATTCCATCCTACGTTTACCGGAATGCCGCCGGGTATCATCGCATAATCCACCTTGGAAACGATATCGCTCTGTACGAAGTTGCTTATATTTGAAGCATATTCCGTAAAGGATATCAGCATGGCGGTATTTCCCGCACCGAAGGAGTGGAAGCTCTGGTCGATAGAGGTTTCAAGGAAATCCTGCTCGGCATACTGGCAGCTTTCGAGCATGCTTTCAAAGCCCTTGACGTTCTGGACGGAATTGAGCGCAAGATGCCCGTGCGCATCGTACAGCCCTCCTCCGTAGCTCCAAAGCCTTGTCAAAAGCTCAAGTATCAGCTCTTCGTGAATACTTCCCATGACCGAGGTTCCGTAGATGGTAGGTGAATAGGGATTGAAGGACTTGGTAAAAAGCCTTGCAATGGCGTTAAACTCCGCCCAGGTCCTGGGAGGTCTTAAGGGTGCATTGTGCAGGGCCTCAAACTGCCTTTGCATAAGGGGCATGTCAAAAAGATCCTTGCGGTAAAACAGGATATGGGTCCCTCCTACGATTGGAAAGCCTATATATCTTCCGTCGTATTTGCAGTTATTCAGATTCTTTCTGACCAGGTGGCTGTGCAGCGTGTCGTCGGAGCGGATAAAATCGGTAATATCGGCAAAGGCGTCTTTTCTGCCCATGAAGGTGAGCCAGGATACGTCAAATACAAAGAGGTCATAGTCGTCCTCTCCGTTATCCGTCTTACAGACGATCGCATTAAACAGATCCTTGTAGCTTAAGATATCGTATTCGATGTGGACGTTATGAGCCTTTTCAAATTCGTTTGCCACCGCACACATCGACAGGAGTGTCGGGAGTGAGGGCGCAAGTATCCTTATACGATTGGACGGGGTCACTGCCTTGGGAACGGGCGCCGGAACAGGCGGCAGGCTCAGCCCGGAATCCATTATATTGTCCTTAAAGAGCAGAAATTCCTTTTCAAAAAACTGGGGTGAACGTATATTGCCGATAAGGGTATCGATGCAGTGCTGCCCCAAAAGATAGGCAGTCCTAGCTGTATGCAGTACATTGGGAAGGTAGTTGGACCTGTTCCAGCAGTCCTCCCCGAGGGTAATGAGGCAGCAGTCCTCAGGCACCCTTATGCCGCACATATCAAAGGCTTCCATGATACCTAAGGTTAAGAGCTCCGAGGAAACCAGCATCGCCTGGGGCGGGTGCTGAACAATCCGGTACATGGTCTGCCGGAAGGCAGCCTCCTTGGAGAGCACCGTCTCGATTATACTGCTCGGATTCGCAGGAATACCCGCAGCATCAAGGGCATCGGAATATCCGGCAATACATTCGTGCTCGGAAAAATAGCTGTTGAAGCCGCACATGAGCCTGATATCCCGGTAGCCGTCCCTTATGAGCTGGCTTGTAAGCTCGTAGAACACCTTATAATTATCAAAAGAAAGAAAATTGCCGTAAAAATTTTCCGGAAACCGCTCTATGAATACAGAGGGGATATTGCGGCTGAATATATGCTCCTGAAAAAATGCGCTGTTTTGCGGCTGACAGGTTATAAGGATTATGCCGTCCACATTCTTTCCGATAAAATCATTGATGATCTTGGTCTCAAGCTTCGGCGTGTTGTAGGAAAATGAGATGTTTAGGGAATAGTTGTAATTCTCCGCCCCGGAGATTATCCCCTTTAAGATCTCGGAATGGCACAGGTCATCTATATCCGTAAACGCCACTCCTATCTCGTGTACCGTCATGGTCTTAAGGCTCTTGGCGACAGTATTGGGTATATAGCCCAGCTCCTTTACAGCCTTCATTATCTTGTTACGGGTTTCGGGCTTTATGCTCTTTGTATTGTTAAGACAGTAGGAGACCGTAGCGATGGAGACATCGCAGTACTCCGCAACATCCTTTAAGGTTACCATGTAAAGCTCCCAAGTACTTTTATTTACATCATCATAGTATGCCGGAGGTTAAACTGTCAATTTAAAATTTAAACGTTTAAATTTAAAATTTAATTTAACTTGATTTAACCGTACATGTAGACTACATTAAAAGTGTAAAGCAAAAAAACAAATCGGAAACGCCGGGATTTTTATAAGAAAAGTGGGCGTAACAATGCTTTTTACAGGAGGTTGATAAATCTATGAACAGTGTTGAGAGGTTCTACGCAACGATTGAGAGAAAACCGGTCGACCGTCCTGCCTGCTGGATGGGAGACCCTACTCCGGAGGAGGCTGACAGACTGGTTAAGTACTACGGAGTTAAGGATGTAAAGGAGCTCAAGAGGGTCTGCGGAGATGATTTCTATGCAGTTGAGATACCCTACCACAACGGGACCTGCAACGCCATTTTTGCAGCCTTTGACTGGTATATGAACGGCTCAAATGTAGACGTGGAGCACAGGACCCTTACGGCAGACGGATGCTTTGCCGAGTGCGAGGATCTGGACGATGTGATAGCGGTCAATTATCCCTGGCCCAACCCCGAGGACGGAATAGATCCCGAGCTGTGTAGGCAGCTTGTAGATGAGGCGCCCAAGGACAAAGCGGTAATGGGTATGATGTGGGCGTGCCATTTTCAGGATTTCTCCGCCGCCTTCGGTATGCAGACCGCAATGATGAATATGGTGTCCGATCCGGAGATGGTTCATTATGTAGATGACCATATAGTTGATTTCTATACAAGGGCAATGGAGATCTTCCTTGATGCCACAAAGGGAAAGGTAAATGCCATCCTTATAGGTGATGACATGGGTTCTCAGAGAGGGCTTATGATCAGCCCGGATATGGTTAAGGAATTTGTAATACCCGGAGCAAAGAAGCTCATAGATATCGCGCACAGCTATAACGTAAAGGTTGTTTATCATTCCTGCGGCTCCATAGTAGAGGCGATACCAATGCTTATAGAGGCGGGAGTTGATGCCATCCATCCCATACAGGCTTTGGCGGAGGGTATGGACCCGGCAAACCTTAAGTCCAAGTTTGAGGGACAGGTTTCATTCTGCGGAGGAGTTGATACACAGGATCTTCTCCCGAACGGAACGCCCGAGCAGGTAAGGGAGAAGGTAAAGGAGCTCAGAGGTTATTTCCCCACCGGTCTTATAATTTCTCCCAGTCATGAGGCACTGCAGGCTGATGTGCCCCCTGAAAATGTAAAGGCTCTCTTTGAAGAGGCAAATAAAATATATTAAAGTGAATAGGTAAAGGAAACGGCTATGAGACGATTTGGACAGATGATAAAAATAAAGTCACCCGAGGATCTGGAGAAATACAAGATGCATCACGCCAACCCGATGCCCGGAGTCAATGAGATGATAAAGGAGTGCAATCTGCAAAATTACTCCATATTCAGCAGAGGTGAATATCTTTTCGCATATTTCGAGTATGTCGGAGACGACTTTGAAGCTGATATGGCGAAGATGGCGGCAGATCCCAACACCCAGGCGTGGTGGGATGTGGTAAAGCCGCTGATGCAGCCCCTCGACGACCGTGCGGAGGGAGACTTCTGGTCTGATATGGAGTCAGTATACTATCTGGCGTAGTTTAAGGTTATATCCGGTTCACCGGGGAAGGTGTCCGGAAATAATAAATGGTGAAAGGTCACTAAATTACTTAAGGAGGAAAATGTAGAATGAAAAAGAAGGTTTTGGCAGTAATTTTAACAGCGGCTATGGCTCTTTCGCTGGTGGCATGCGGCTCTGGAAGCGCAGCAGCTCCGGCAGCGGATGCAGCTCCGGCAGCGGATGCGGCTCCTGCGGCAGATGCAGCTCCGGCAGCAGACGCGGCGGCTCCTGCAGCGGACGCAGCAGGCGGAACTCCTACGATAGCCTTTGTGCCTAAGGTAGAAGGCCAGGCATGGTGGGATTATGTACACAGCGGAGTTGATCAGTGGGCAGCAGATAACGGCATAGAAGTAATATACAAGGGACCTACGGA
>JAGBNT010000107.1 GCA_017634255.1 Lachnospiraceae bacterium | reverse complement strand
TCACAGCCTTTCAGGCTGCGAACGTAACGGGTTTTGCCAATTAAATCGCCTTCGGCGATGGGGCAAAACCCATTTAAACCACAACACATTGGGGCGTAACTGCGCAGTAAATGCGCAGTTCGCCTGTGAACAGTAACTGCAATGCTTTTACCTATCCTCTCTGAAATAAGATGTTCCGAGACTTGCCGGCGGCTGTTTCTCCTCCTTATTCCTCTTGCTCGTGATCACAAGAACGATTATGGTCACTAGATAGGGAAGCATTTTGTAGAGCTCCTGTGCCGCCCTGTTGAGCCCGGGTATGTAGATATAAATGATGTAAAGCCCGCCGAAGATAATGGAGCCCCAGATAGCGTTAAGGGGGTTCCACAGCGCAAGTATTACCAGGGCTATCGCGAGCCACCCTCTGTCGCCGAAGCCGTTGTTCGACCAGGTTCCGCCGAGGTATTCCATTACAAAGTACAGACCGCCGAGTCCTGCTATGGCTGCCCCGGCTATGGTAGCCACGTACTTATAAAGAGACACGTTTATTCCCGCCGCATCCGCCGTGGCGGGACTCTCTCCTACAGCCCGCAGGTTCAGCCCCCTCCTTGTCCTGGTAAGGAAGAGGAACATCAGTACAGCCAGGATGATCGCGGTATATGTAAGGAAGCCGTATGAAAAAAGAACGGGTCCGATTACGGGTATATCCGAAAGCCCCGGCAGCTTCTTCTGGAAAGCACTGGCGGTAGTCATTACCGATATCTGCCCTATTCCCCCTGCCAGCTTCGATATAGAGCCTCCGAAAAAATTCCCGAAGCCCGTTCCAAAGGTGGTAAGAGCCAGACCTACCACATTCTGGTTTGCGCGAAGGCTTATGGTAAGCACGCTGTATATGAGCCCGCCAAGTGCGCTGGCTAAGAGCGTACATAGGACGGCTATCAGAGCCCCGACCCCGGGAGAGGGGTTTTGACTGTTAAGCTCGTAGAAAAAGGAGCCCATTAGACCGGCTATCCCGCCCATATACATTATCCCGGGAATACCCAGATTCAGGTTTCCGCTTTTTTCAGTGGCGATCTCTCCGGTCGCTCCGAAAAGTATCGCTATCCCCTGACCTATCGCCTTTTGAATAAAAGTAATGATCAATTCCATCGCTCACACTGCCTTCTTCGATATTTCTATCCTGTAGTTTTCAAAAAATTCGGAGCCTATAAGGAAAAACAGTATTATCCCCGTGATAATATCCGACGCGCTTTCATTAAGACCGAACTGGGAAGCGATCTGTATTGCACCCTGCTGCATGAAAGCGAGGAACAGGGAAACCACCACCATTACCACCGGATTAAACCTGCTCATCCAGGCGACTATGATAGCTGTAAAGCCTCTGCCGCCCGCAGTTCCGGTAGATATCGTATGGGAGCTTCCGCTGACTATGAGCGCCCCGGCAAAGCCGCAGATAGCTCCCGAAAGCATCATCGTCCTTATGATGACCCTCTTGACGTTTATTCCGGCGTACCTCGCCGTATTCGGGCTCTCTCCGACAACGGCTATCTCATACCCCTGTTTAAAGCTCTTCATGTATATGGCTATAAATATGGTTACCGCTGCGACCAGGAGCACGCAAAGCCCGTAATTTCCGAAGAGGGCAGGTATCCATCCCCCCTGATTGGCAGCATTTATAACACCTACAGTATTGGAGCCCGGAGGATTTTCCCAGTAGACTATGCAAAAGGTCACTATCTGCATCGCCACATAGTTAAGCATAAGGGTAAACAGAGTTTCATTCGTATTGTACCTTGCCTTAAAATAGGCGGGTATCACTCCCCAGACCATACCCATTATGGCGCTCGACACAAAGATAAGGAGGATCAGCAGCGCGTTAGGCAGCGTCTTTCCGAGATATATCATGAGCGCAGCCGAAACCGCACCGCCCATAAGTATCTGTCCCTCGGCGCCTATATTCCAGAACTTCATCTTAAAGGCAGGCGTAAGCCCTACAGCTACTATCAAAAGGAATATCGTCTCCCTTATGGTGACCCAGAGCCTCCTGCTCGTGCCGACCGCTCCGTCTACCATCCCGACATAGACCTCAATGGGATTTTGCTTTGTTATAGCCACTATGACTATGGCACAGACGATAAGCGCCAGAAGCACCCCTATAAGTCTTATACATAATGCCCTGCCCCTGCTTATGGAGCCGCGTTTGCTTATCCTCATTGTTTTTTGTCCCCGCCTAACATAAGCATTCCGATCTCCTCCTTCGTTGTGTTCCTCGCATCAACTATGCCCGTGATGCTTCCTCCGCTTAAGACCAGTATCCTGTCGCAAAGCTCTATAAGCACATCGAGATCCTCTCCGACACAGATGACCGCAGAGCCGTTCTCCTTCTGCTCGCTCAAAAGATTATATATCGTGTAGGAGGAATTTATATCGAGACCCCTGACCGGGTATGCCACCATCAGCACTGTGGGCTTCGAGGCTATCTCCCGCCCAAGGAGGACCTTTTGTACATTGCCTCCCGAAAGACGGCTTACCGGTGTAGATACTCCCGGAGTCGATACCTCCAGGCGGCTTACCACATCCTTTGCAAGCTCCCTGGGCGGTCTCCTGTCCGCTAGAAAGCCTTTGCTGTCCTTGTAGCTTCTTAGCATCATATTGTCGGTCAGGTCCATGGAGCCTACAAGCCCCATTCCAAGCCTGTCCTCGGGCACGAAAGCCAGCTTGACCCCGCTCCTGCTTATCTCGTCCGGGTTCATCCGGGAGAGCATCCTGCTCCCGCCCTCGGGAGGGTAATACATGATCTCTCCGGTCTCTGCTCTCTGGAGTCCGGCTATAACCTCCACCAGCTCCTTCTGTCCGCTTCCCGACACTCCCGCCACTCCGAGTATCTCTCCGGCGTGAGCCTCAAAGGAAGCGTCCTTTAGCCGGACCACTCCATCGGCGGCTCTGACCGTGACCCCCTTCATGCTGATACGCATACCGAGATTCTTCGGCTCTGTGCGCTTGATATCCAAAAAGGTCTTTCCCTCAAACATCATCTCCGTCAGGAACTCTTTGACAACTCCGGTCGTCCTGACCTCTCTTAAGGATCTGCCCTTTCTTAATATCGCCACCCTGTCGGATATCTCCATTACCTCGTTTAATTTGTGGGTGATGATTATTATGGATTTGCCCGCCTTCTGCATATTCTTAAGAACCGCGAAAAGCTTTTTCGTCTCCTGAGGGGTAAGGACTGCCGTGGGTTCGTCCAGGATAAAAATGTCCGCCCCTCTGTAGAGGACCTTGACTATCTCCACCGTCTGCTTCTGCGATACGGACATGGAGTATACCTTCTGATAGGGATCGATCTCAAAGCCATAGGCTTCTGAAATTTCCCTTATCTTTCCGGCTACCTCGTTCTCCATATCCTTTTTCCGGAGTATGTCCTTGCCCTTAAGACCCAGGATGATATTTTCGGCTGCCGTAAACACGTTTATGAGCTTAAAGTGCTGGTGCACCATTCCTATCCCCAGCTCGAACGCATCCCTGGGGGAATTGATGACCACCTCTTTCCCGTTGATCTTTATGGTTCCCTCATCCGGAAAATATATTCCTGAAAGCATGTTCATCAGCGTGGTCTTTCCGCTTCCGTTCTCGCCGAGCACGGCAAGGATCTCGCCCTTTTTCAGAGTAAGATCCACATGATCGTTTGCGACCACCTCTCCGAAGCGCTTGGTGACTCCGCTTACTTCAATAGCATATTCTTCCACGATTCCTCCTTAGAAGCTGTTCATAAATAAATTTATTATGTAACAGATTCTTAACACGACAGGAATGAAAAACTAAAAAGGAGAGCGCGGTCCCGTAGCCGACACCGCGCTCCATTCCTCAATCCTTTATTCCTGAGTGGTAATTCCGTCTATGATATAGGCAAAGCTCGGAGCTGAAACCTTCTCAGATTCATGATAATAGCCGTCGCTGACCAGCTCGTCCTCAAGCGTCTTGCCATCGACAGTAAAAGTAGAAACATCGAATACATGGAGGGAGCCGTCAGCCAACGCCTGCTCGATCTCCTTAACCTTTTCCTCTGTTCCTGCTGCAATGGCTTTGCTGTTCAAAGGAGTGATATAAACAACCCCGTCCTTATATCCGCCTGCCCAGTCCACAGGTATCGTTTCTCCATTCAGGAAGCTCTTTACAGCTATCGAATAATACGCTCCCCAGTTGTTCGACGCGGAAGTCAGGGCGCAGGTCGGAGCAACGCTGGTCATGTCCACATTATATCCCACACAGGGAACCCCGAGTGACTCGCATGCCGTGGGACCGCCGGTGGTATCGGCGTGCTGGCTTATGAGCACACAGCCGTCCTGAATGAGCTTGGTGGCGACCTCATTTTCCATCGACATATCCGCCCAGCTGTTGGTGTACTGAACCTCCATTGTTGCGGACTCGCAGATGCTCCTTACCCCAAGGAAAAAGGAGGTAAAGCCCGAAATAACCTCTGCATAGGGGAAGGCTCCCACATAGCCTACCTTAGCCTTATCTGCGGTTATCTTTCCGCTGTCTATCATCTCTTTTAATTTCATTCCTGCCACGACACCGGATACGTAACGTGCTTCATATATCTTCGTGAAATAGTTGTGGAAGTTTTCAAGTCCCGAGGAGGCCGCCTGATATCCCGTTGCATGGAAAAACTGGATATCGGGATATTCCGCAGCTGCCTGAAGAAGGTAGTCCTCATGACCAAAGCTCGTAGCAAAGATCATTTTGCAGCCCTGTTCCGCCAGGTCTACGGCAGCGTCATAACATTCCTCACCCTCGGGTATGTTCGTCTTTTCAATAACCTGTGAATCCGACAGACCGAGCTCAGCCATCATATCGTCGATGCCCTTCATATGCGAATATGTATAGCCTTCATTCTCGTCTCCGATGTAGATCACGCCTATCTTAATATCGGATGCTGAAGCACCTGCAGCGGCGCCCTCTCCCTGAGCCGCCGTATCCGCCGCCTTACCGGTTCCCCCACAGCCAGCAAGCAGGCTGACCGCCATAGTCAACGTCAATAATAAGCTCCAAACCTTTCTCATCTTGATTCCTCCTCTTTAAATGCTGTTAAAAAACTTATGGGGTTGTATGTACAGGTTCAATATACATACAACCCCTTTGTCATAAGATGCCTAAAGTATAATGTTTTTTACCCTCCGCGTCAATTGTCTTATGTTAAGCAAACAGCAGCGTAATTACTGTTGTTACTGTTCACAGCCCTTGAGGCTGTGAACGTAACGTAAGATCATTCATATCCCGAAACTATGTCGAGCACCTCTCTGGCATATTTCGGATAGCGGTGGACTATATCATTTATCTCGTTCTTTGCGTCCTCCCGGTTCTTCGTATTGTATTCTATCCGGGTCCGCAGGTTTTCCCTCCTTATCCTGAGCTCGTGCCTGATCTCCACCATCTCCTTGGGATCTATCAAAGCCCTGCACTGTCGGACCCAGATACCCGGGTCCTTAAGCCGCAGCTCCTTAAGCGCCTCTATAAGCCTTCTGCGCTGGTTGCTTAGCTCTCCTTCGGCACGTCCCAAAACCTCCCTCGCCCGTTTTTCCTCCAGATATTTTTCCCTGAAGTATTCGAGCTCCGCCGCAGTGCTCACATGATATTTTGCATACTCATATTCCAGCAGGTTAGTAATGTTCACATACCTTATCTTAACCGTATTCTGCCTGGTTATGACCTGATTTAAATATCTCCTCGCCCGTTTAAGCTCCCTCGTATAATTTTTAAACTGCAAAAACTCCATCGTAAGGGCTATCGCGCACAGTGCGGCGGCGACGACATAGCCGCTCACGGTGTCCAGCCCCATTCCGAACTGCAGAAAGATAAGTATGGCTATCGCTATCACGGTGGCTGTAATCGTGATAGCCACCATATTTCTGGCGTTGGCGATATTCGCCGTCAGCTCGTTGACCTTATAATCCGTTACCGCCTTTTCGCTTTCGAGGGTCCGAAGATCCGTCCTGACCTTGAGCTTATATTCCTCGTTCTCCTTCATCCGGCTAAGCTCCGCCTCTATATCCGCGGAATACTTGTCTAAAAGCCTGTACTCCTCCTCGGATATCTTTCCCACCTGCTTCGTCGAAGCAGCCGAATCCCTCTCTAAGTTAACTATCCTCTGGGCGATCTCTATGGCATCTCTTTTGCTCTGGTAAGGGGCGTTCTCTATCTCCTCTATATCCATAAGATAGTCCGTCACTACACGGTATTCCATCGTAGAACGGTCTACCTCGGAGTTTGCCTCTATCATCTGCTCGCAGCAGGATCTTATATATTGCTCCCTCTCGTCGAAATCATCTATATCGAGCTTATCCCGCCTTAGGGGCAGGAATCTCTCTTCCTCGTCCGAAAAGCCGTCCTGCCTGCCCCGGGAAATTTTCTTTTTTATAGAGTCAAACCACTTCTTAAATATATTCATGCTCTATATGCTTCCTGTAATCTCCCTTGATATTCTCCAATATCTTTACTATCTCGGAATTGTACTCCGCGAGCTCTCCGTTTTCCTTGCAGTCGATGGCTCTTTTAAACCGGGCGTAGTCTATCCTGCCTCCGAGCCTCTGGACGCTCTCATCTATGCGCTTCTCCTGCTCGTTCACCAGCCGGACATCAGCCCCCTCCTGCTTTATGCGCTCAATATATTCCTCTTTGTTCATAGATAGCCTTAAGGCAGCCAGATAATTCATCCTCGCCGCCTTTGTATCCTCTATCTCGCAGGACTTGTCGAAACACTCCGCCGCCTTGTCGAAATAAAAGAGGCGGGCATAGGCAACCCCTAAGTTGTTGTAAAGAGCCGTAAGCTCCTCCTTGTCCGTCTCCTCCTGATCGGCGAAGCTTAGGGCTGTCTCATATTCCCTGATGGCGCCTACGTACTTCTTGCCGTTTAACAGCACGTCCCCTCTGGATTTTCTTCTGCTTAAGTTTCCGGTGTTATCGTTGTCGGAAATATATTGAACGAGCTCTTCCAGCTCATGCTCGCTGCAATAATCCATATAGCTTAAGATGGCGCTTACAAAATCCACCAGCCTGCCGTCATTGTTTATAAGCTGCATCAGCTCGCTTGCAAGGTCGTAGAGCCCTAGCTCTTCATCTATAAAGACGCAAAGCTCCTTCTTCATTATCGAGGAATCCACTATCAGCGCGTTTTCATAAAGAAAATACGCCAGCTCCTCCATGGAAAAAATATTTATACATGCGTCTTCAAGATAATAGGGAGTCTCAGCGTACTGCCCTATACATTCATAAACCATTTATACTGTCCTTTACCGGTTCAGATTTATCGTCTCCGATACCATTATGCCGCTGGCGGGTATCAGCTCTCCCAAGCCCCTGTCCGTTACCTCGACCTTAAGCTCGTCCCTGTTTTCCATATATATCCTTATATTTGCCCTGCAGGCGCGCTTCGGTCTTTCCGGAAAGGTTGTAAGCCGGATAAGGTGGGTGCTCTCGTCTCCCTCGGGAAAGCTTTTCAGGACAATCTCCACATCCCGGCTCTCCCCGAGCATTACATCCATCTCGCCCTTAAGGTCATACCAGCTTGTCCCCGCTTCCGACAGCATTGATACGACCTCCGCCCCCTTATGTATCATTCGTATCCCTATATCATAATTTACCTTGTCCCCACTCATAAAGACAAAGTTCTTGTTTATAAAGCCGCGGGTCAGCTGATCCCTTATGGCGTAGCAGGCTCCCTTTGTATAGAGGTTCTGTCCCTGGAAGACCCTCCGTCCCCGGCAAAGATAGTTCAGGGTATTTTTAGCCCAGTTCCCCTCGAGGTTAAGTCCCGAAAGGTATACGCTGGAAACCTTTACCTCCACGCCCTCGGTTCCAGTGGAAAAAGCCTCCTTGAGAACATCCAGAAGCTTTTGATCCATCTCGGGAAGGTTTCCCTCGTCAAAGGGCAGCATCTCGGGATGCTGTTCCTCGTCGATGTATGCAACCGAATAGGTCGTACCTCTTTTTATCTTCAAGTGGCTGAAAACGCAGCCCGCTCTGGAATAGTCCACGAGCAGCACCGATGAGCGCCAGATTTCCGGCGGCTGGCTTAAGGTATAGTAGTAAAAGCTCTCGGAGCGGGTAATGAACCTTATCTCCTTTACCACGCTCTTTAGCGGTGTAATGCAGCCCTCCAGGTTCTTAAGCGCATTGGAATCTATATCCTGGAGGCATATCGCGAGGGCTTCCAGAGACGGATTCATGTATTCCTTATCTATGGCAACGGCAGCCAGCTCCAGAGAGTGAGCCAGAAAAGTGCTCAGCCTCTTCTTTGCCTCCTCATCGGGGTCGCCAGTGCCTATTACATCAGTCAATATCCTGTCGTAGAGCTTTCCGCCTTTTGTTTGCGCACGGCTATAGGCATTTGCCCCAAAGCTCCATTTCATCGTATCTTCATTGAAATACATCAGCGTAGGCACGCCGTACTTTTCGGAGTCATGCTTCGAAGAAAGGGTGGTCACCCCCTTTCCCTTGAGTGAGGCATAAGAAATATATGTCATATCGTCATTGATGTCGATACTTATTACGAGCTCTTCATTAGGACCGCTCATCGTTGTCCCTCGTCCTCATGACCTCAAACAAATCCTCTACTGCCTCCTCCTTCTTAAAGTACATATCGATAAGGCCGTTTAAGCTCTCCGTATCCCCAAGAGCCCTGGCTTTAAGCATATCATTTATCATATTGTATTTTGAATCCGAATTGGCAAGGGTCACGTCGTCCACCTCTATGCTATCGCTGACCGTAAGAGAGGACTTCCCCTCAGCCTCCTCGTTTATATAGTACTGCAAAGTCTCCCCGTAGAACATTACGATGCGCTTTGAATATATCCCCCCGTACAGATTCTGCATCTCCTCTGTTTCAAACTCATTCGGCTCTTTGCCGCTGTCAGAGGAAGTCACCAGATAATTTATGGTGACCCTGCTCTTCGGATTGGTCTTATATTCTATATAGGTCCTGTCGCTGTATACGGAGACCATCGGGATATATTTCGCGTAATTTTTGAAAAATCCAAAGTAAATTCCCCGCCTTAACATGAGCTTTACGATTTCCACAACAGCACTGACCGCCTTCTCGGGTACGCTTTCCCTCGAAGCATAATAGGCTGTCATGGCGAGCATCATGCAATCGTTGACCTCGTCCCCCTCGTAATAGCTCTCAAGCATTTTATCAAAAATACGCTCGTCGGTTATCCTGTCCTTTACAAAATATTCATAGGCGCTGAAAGAAAGATACGCCTTTGCTATATCCCCCTTAAGACCGCTCTCAAGATAGTGGACAAAGATATCGTCCTTTACTCCCACAAAGGAACGGGAGAAGAGCATCTGGGATAATATCCTCTCCTCCAGCTTTTCCACCGAAAGCTCGAAATCCACCCCTGCGCTCCATATATGCCTCAGGTCCTTTACCGGTCCCTGATAATTATTGCTCAAAAACTCCAGCAGCACCTCATCATATTTTCCGCCCTTAAAGGTTGTAAATGCGAAGCTTATGACCTCCGCCTCGTTCTCATACAGGGATTCGGATATGAGATAATTTAAGAGCTTGACCATTATTTTGGCTCCGACATTTTCCGAGCCGTACTTTTGCACGAGGGCATAAGCCTCCCCGGTCATTCCCTCGATGACCATAAACCTTACTGCCTCTGCCCTGCACTGCGAGGTCACCTCCGCCGGGTCCAGATTCCTTAGCAGGGCGGTAAGCTTCTCCTCGTCGTCCGCATCGTAATAGTATTCCATGAGCTCTGTTAAAAGCTCGCTCCTGTAAACGGGATCTATTTTCTCAGAGGTGATTATCTGAATGACATAGTTTACGTTTTCCTCGGTAATGGATATGAAATGCCTGCCCGCCTCACAGATAAAATACGCTGTTCCTATGTCAGTTACCCTGTCTCCGGGTGTAACCTTATACTGCGTATTCTTAAGCAGCACGCTGTCAGTGTCCTTATCCGACAGGGTGCGCCTCCTTAAATCCGCTGTTTCATAAAATATCTCATAATCATTGGCAAAGACATCCACATAGGCAGAACCCTTGTACAGGGGATAGGAGCGCTCATCGACAAAATTGTCCTCTATCACTATAACCCTTGTGGCATTCTTATCGGCTATTGAGACCTTATGCTTGAACACAAGGGCGGAAACCGCGTTTAAATATGCATATTTCTGGGAATAGCCGGTAAGAGTGTTTACATACTCATAGACTATTGCCATATTTTCATCTATATAGCCGTTCAGGGCGCACCTTACCGCAAACTGAACTATATTTTTGTTGCACTCTACCAGTGTGTCCCTGACCTTTTCCTTATTGGTTATGAGGTCGGCATAAAAAAACGCCATGTACTCATCCTCAAGATCCGGGCTCATGCTGAAATACATTATTACCGGAGAGGGCAGCAGCGTATTTACGTTCTTTTCCACCGAATATATATAATATTCATAGAGCTTGGTTATCATCAGGTTGCGCATTATCGCCGTCTCATACCATTTACTGTACCTGCTCTCCCTGATCTCTCCCCTGATAAGGTGCAGGCATATCGCCATTAAGATCTCATCGCTCTTATCTTCCTCATAAAGCTTTACCAGGATCTTGTGCAGCAGGGGGTCGAAGCGGCGCATCTGTCCGCTCAGGTAGACTATGTGGTCGGAAAGCTGGCGGCTTAGGATATTATGCTTTAAGCCGAAGCGGGCGCAGACCAGTTCAAAGCTCCCGATGGACCTTATCTCCTCGGGTCTTTCATTTAAAACCCTGAGGCTCTCCATAAGGATCAGCGGACTCGCCCCGGAGATCTCGAACTGATGCTCTAAGAGCCTCAGCTTTTCGTGCGGCTGGCGCTCCAGCCTCTCGTCCATGAATATTAAAAGTATGAGCAGCCAGGGCGAGCTCCTTTTGCTCTCCCTCATATAGCGGATCTTCTCCGCCTCCGCTGCGGTATATTCATCATCGTGCTTTAGAAACGCCTTGATATATATTTCAAAGCCCTTCATCTCATCCGTCATCACGGCATAACCCGGGCTCATCTCGATCCTCTGCATCTCTTCGATGGCAATTTCCTCATGCCGTGCATTGATCTGTAAAAAGGCATGATACAGCCTGTACCTCAAATCCTCCGGGTACTGCTCTATAAGCTGCTGGATCTTTATTATAGACTCATGGGTCCACTGATAGGAATTGATCTTTTTGCATCTGTACCTTAGGAAGGAGGAGGTCAGGTCTGCAACTGTCTTCTGGGATTTTACATAGGTCCAGGTCTCCTCCCCATTCCCCTCCGAGCATTTGACTATGACATCAAACTTAAGCTCCTTATCGTAGGTGCGTACAAAAACCGCCCCGGAATTAACTCCCGAGTGCAGCTTTTCCTTTAGTATATTAAAGCCCAGCTGCGCGTTGTTTCCCATGAAGTCGTCGTTAGCGAGTTTACTCTTGTCGAGGTCTATGAAATCAGAATCGGTTGAGAGTGAAATCTCCACAAAGCCCCAGCCGGAGCGTATGAGATTTACCGAACGCCTCGTATCCTCCTGAAGCTCTTCGGCTCCCACGTTGAGCTCATCTGTGGACAGGGACAGCTCCACCGGGTCCTTTTTCCTTACGGCGATCAGAAATTCCTCCACGTTTTCATAATTCCCCGCATATGCGCTGAAAGCCCGGTAGGTATTGAGGAAGCGCCTGTCCGAATCCCTGAACACCCCGGTAAACGCCGGGGAATAAAAAAGCCTGACCGCCTCGTCGAAATCCGTATGCGCCAGATTCGCAAAATGGAAAAGATTCCTTACATTTCCCATTGAGGTATTTATCACATTCCTGGACACATTCACGATAAAGGGCAGGGAATATTCACCCTTATTGGAGACTATGCTTATCTCCCCCCTAAGGGATGCTCCGCTCTCCAGACCCGTGGAATCAAAAAGATAGCGCACCTGTACCTCTTCATCATAGAAGCGCTTAATGTCCAGACTCATCCTTACGCTGGAGGAGACGATGAAGCCCTCGGCGCTTCCGCTGGTGGAGCTTATCTGAAAGGAGCCCGTGGGAACGTCGCCTTCGCTGATATTCAATTCTATTCTCTTCTCTGACAGCTTAAGTCTTCCGTTGTCGTACTCAAAGACTCCGTTTATCAGATTATCTAAGTGTTTTGGCATATTCGGTATTCTGTGCTTGATTTTACAGACAATCAACGTTATTATAGCTTAACTCGAAATGCAAAGCAATTACGGAGATTACTATGGACAGACATAATTCACAGGAATTTACTCATAAGGAACATTTTCACGGCAGTGACCTCGAAAAGATCGAAAAAATATACGGCATAAAAAAAGAGGAGATAACCTCATTTTCCGCCAACGTCAACCCCCTTGGGCTCTCGCAGAAGCTTAAGGATAACCTCATTCACCGCATTGATGTCCTTACCTCATATCCCGACAGGGAATATACGGAGCTCAGGAAGACCATCGGAGCCTATTGCAGGACGGCTCCCGAACACATAATAGTAGGAAACGGCTCCACAGAGCTGATATCCCTAATGATACAGCTCAAAAACGCAGGACGCGCCATGATCTTCGGTCCCTCCTATTCGGAGTATGAGAGGGAGATAGCTCTATGCGGCGGCACGAGCCGCTATTTCCGCTTGAGGGAGGAGGACGGCTTTGAGCCCGATATCCAAAGGCTTGAGGAGGTGCTAAACGACAATATAGACCTCCTGGTCATCTGCAATCCAAACAATCCCACCTCTAAGTGCATCAAACGCGAGAAAATGCGGGAGATACTCGACATATGCAAATCCCTGGGTATCTTTGTAATGATCGATGAAACCTATATCGAATTTGTGGAGGATATGGAGAAATCCGATGCCATTCCCTTAACGCAGTATTACAGCAACCTCTTTGTCATCCGGGGAATATCCAAATTCTTTGCGGCTCCGGGGCTCAGGCTTGGCTACGCCATTACGGGCAATGAGGATCTGATACGCCGCATCAACACCGTAAAGAACCCCTGGACCATCAATTCACTTGCGGAGGAAGCCGGCAAGCTCATGTTTACGGATACGGACTACATAAATGCGAGCCGGAGGCTGATTTTTTCCGAGAGGAAGCGTGTCTGCCGCAGGCTGGAGCTTTTAAAGGATAAGGGTCTTAAATACTACGAGCCCTCCGCCAACTTTGTATTATGCCGGCTTTCCGGCACCGGTGCAGATGCCGATATCCTCTTCGAAAAATGCATCAGGGAGAGGATGATGATAAGAAACTGCTCCACCTTCCCCTTCCTGGATAACAGCTACTTCCGTTTCTGCTTCATGCGTCCTGAGGACAACGACAGGCTTCTTGACTGTATAGAAAACACTCTGTAAAGGTCTTCAGGCAATCTGGTTTCCGGTGTACAGCTGATAATATCTCTGCTTAAGGGCGAGCAGCTCCTCATGAGTGCCGCTCTCGACTATCCTTCCGTGCTCAAGTACGATTATGCAGTCACTGTTCTTGACAGTGGAAAGCCGGTGGGCGATGACAAAGGTGGTTCTTCCCTTCATAAGGGAATCCATGCCCTCCTGGATTATCCTCTCGGTTCGGGTATCTATTGAGCTGGTCGCCTCATCCAGTATCAGCGCCGGCGGGTCGGCAACCGCAGCCCTGGCTATCGCAATTAGCTGCCTCTGTCCCTGGCTCAGCTGGGCTCCGTCATGGCTAAGCCTTGTATTGTAGCCCTCCGGAAGCTTCCTTATGAACCTGTCGGCGTTTGCCAGCCTCGCCGCAGCAAATACCTCATCGTCGCTGGCATCCAGCCTGCCGTACCTTATATTTTCAAGTATGGTTCCTGAAAACAGGTGGGTATCCTGAAGCACCATTCCGAGGGAACGCCTGAGGTCCGCTTTTTTTATCTTGTTTATATTTATCCCGTCATAACGTATCTTGCCGTCGTCTATATCGTAAAACCTGTTTATAAGATTTGTTATCGTCGTCTTTCCGGCACCTGTAGAGCCCACAAAGGCAAATTTCTGTCCCGGCTTTGCATGCAGGATTATGTCATGCAGCACGGGCACATTCTCCACATATCCGAAATCCACCCCGTTCATTTCTATATCTCCGCGCTGTCGTACATAGTCCACGCTGCCGTCCGCCTGGTGCGTATGCTTCCATGCCCATTTACCGGTACGCTCGTCAGTTTCTGTAAGAGTGTCTCCATCCTCGGTAACATTTACAAGGGTAACATAGCCATCGTCGGCTTCCGGTTCGGCATCCAGGAGCTTAAATATCCTGTCGGCTCCCGCCAGCGCCATTATAACGGAATTTAACTGCATGCTGACCTGGTTTATAGGCATGTTAAAGCTTTTATTAAAGGAGAGGAAGCTTGCGAGCTTTCCCAGGGTCAGCCCCATAAACCCGCCTATCGCCAAAACTCCACCCACTATCGCGCAAAGCACGTAGCTTACGTTTCCAAGCTGCGCATTGAGCGGCATAACGCTCATGGACAGACCGTTTGCCTTATAGGCGTTTTCAAAGAGCTCCTCGTTTCTCCTTTTGAACTCCTCCTTCGCCTTTTCCTCGTGGCAGAATACCTTTATGACCCTCTGTCCGTTAGTCATCTCCTCTATAAAGCCGTTCAGCGCTCCCAAAGAGGTCTGCTGCTGTTTAAAATAGCCTCCTGATATTTTCGACATTTTCGCTGAGGCAAGAAGCATTACCGCAACCATCACAAGCGTCAGCACTGTCAGTGGGATGCTTAAGATAAGCATACTCACGGAAACAGAGACTATGGTTATAAGCGAATTTAAAAACTGGGGCATGGACTGGCTTATCATCTGCCTTAAGGTATCTATATCATTTGTATAGACGCTCATTATATCCCCGTGGGAATGTGTGTCAAAATACTTTATCGGGAGGGATTCCATCCTGGAAAACAGCTCTTTCCTGATATTTAAGAGCGTCCCCTGCGAAACCTTTATCATTATCCTCTGATGTATGTAGGTGGATGCGATGCCGATAAGATAGATGACCGCTATCTTCGCCATGGCGAGCATCAACGGGGTAAAGTTACGGTCTTTCGCATTTACCATGGGTATGATGTAATCGTCTATCAATGTCTGGGTAAACAGGGTTCCCCTGACATTTGCGATAACGCCGACAAAAATACAGACCACTACCGTGATTATATGAAAAAGATAGTCCCTTAACACATAGGACATGACTCTTTTAAAAAGCTTCCCCGGGTTATCCACCTTCGGACGTACCCCTCTAAGCCTGCCCCCTCCGGGACCTTTAAATTCTCTTACCTTTTCCTCTGCCATAGCTCAACCCGCTTCCGCCCTGTTGTCGAAGTCTCCGTTGCCTGTCTGCGATGCGTATATATCAGCATATATCTCATTTTCCTCAAGGAGCTTTTCGTGGGTGTCAAAGGCGCTTACAGCCCCATCGTCCATTACAAGTATCCTGTCCGCGCCCTTAAGCGAGGATATTCTCTGGGATATGATTATCTTCGTAACCTCCGGGATATATTCCCTGAAAGACTGCTGTATCCTGGCGTCAGTAGCCGTATCGACTGCTGAGGTGGAATCGTCGAGTATCAATATCCTGGGTTTTTTCAAAAGAGCCCTGGCTATGCAGAGCCTCTGTCTCTGTCCGCCGGACACGTTGCTTCCGCCCTGCTCTATATATCTGTTATATCCGTCCTTGTGTTTTTCGATGAACTCATGAGCACAGGCTGCCTTGGCGGCCGCTATGCATTCCTCGTCTGTGGCGTCTTCATTTCCCCAGCGCAGGTTTTCAAATATGGTCCCGCTGAAGAGCTGGTTTTTCTGGAGCACCACTGAAACCGCATTTCTCAGAGTGTTCAGGTCGTACTGCCTGGTATCGTGTCCTCCGACTATGACCGCCCCTGAATTTACGTCATAAAGCCTGGATATAAGGCTTATAAGGCTTGTTTTTCCGCTGCCCGTCGCTCCCAGTATGCCTATGGTCTCCCCTGAGCGGATGGAAAAATTGATGTCCTTTAAAACATCCTTCTCCCGGCTTTCTCCGTAGCCGAAGACCACATCCTTAAACACTATGGAGCCGTCACGCACCTCCATCACGGGGTTTTCAGGATTTCTTATATCGGCTGTCTCGTTTATCACCTCGGTTATCCTCTTCGCACTGGCTGAGGACATGGAGACCATTACAAATATCATGGACAGCATCATGAGGCTCATAAGGATATTCAGGCAATATGCGAGCATACTCATAAGCTGCCCTGTCGTGAGTCTGTCCGATACTATCATATGGGCTCCGATATAGCTTATGGCAAGGATGCAGCCGTAAACTGTAAACTGCATCACTGGCATATTCGTTACAAGCATGGTCTCCGCCCTTACGAACATGTCATATATACTTTTGGCTGACTTAAAGAAACGCTCGCGTTCGTAATCCTCCCTTACAAAAGCCTTGACCACCCTTATAGCTGAAACGTTTTCCTCGACGCTCTCATTTAAATCGTCGTATTTTTCAAATACCTCTCTGAAATATTTTGAAACCCTCCCCATCAGGAAAAATATAAAGAGCCCGAGGAAGATGACGGCAATAACATATACGCTTGCCAGAGGGGGTGAGATAAAAACAGACATGCCTATGGCACAGATAAGGGTTGCGGGAGAACGCATACACATGCGAAGTATCATCTGATAGGCATTTTGTACATTGGTCACATCCGTCGTCAGTCTGGTTATAAGACCGGAGGTAGAATACTTATCTATATTGGAGAAGCTGAAGGTCTGCATATTTACATACATAGCCTCCCTCAGGTTCTTTGCAAAGCCGCCGGCAGCATACGCCGCCAGCCTCGCTCCCGCCATACCCGCAAAAAGACCTGCCAGTGCAGCCACAAGCATACAGGCGCCTATCCTGTATATAACGCCCATATTCCCCGCCATCACACCCCTGTCGATTATAGCCGACATCAGATAGGGAATGACCATCTCCATTGCTACCTCAAGGATCATAGAAATAGGCGTTAATATAGAGGCTTTTTTGTATTCCCCTATCTTACCGCCCAGAGTTTTAAATACTTCCTTCCATGATATATTGTCGTAAGATTTTTCCATATAGTTTAAGATACCGTTACACTGTACTAATACACTACCCTGTTGCGGCCTCCGTTTTTACCCAGGTACAGTTTTTCGTCAGCCCGCTTTATAGTCTCATCTATCCCTACATGAGTGGAAAATTCCTCTAGTCCGAAGGTCATGGTGACCTTTATTACCTTTTCATCACTCACTATATCCTTCTTTTGCACGGTGTCCCTGAAGATTTCAAGCTGCTGGAAAACCTCGTCCGCATTTATTCCCCTGAACACGAGAAGGAACTCTTCTCCGCCCCATCTGGAGACATAACCCTTGTCATCCATAAATTCTGTAAGCATCGCCGCGATTTCCTTTAAGACCACGTCTCCGCTGTCATGTCCGTAGGTATCGTTGACCTTCTTGAAGAAATCTATATCTCCCATTGCCATTGCAAGGGGGACTCTCTCCTGCTTGTATCTGCTTTCAAGCTTATGGAGGATATCCGACATATAGCGCCTGTTCAAAAGTCCTGTGAGCGGGTCGCTCCCTGCCATCCTCTCCAGCTTTTTGTTGTATTCATACAGCTTGTATTCACTGGCTGAAAACTTTCTCGAATATGCCATTCCCACTGAAATTATCATAACTATGAATATGGCGAGATTTACTCCAAAGGCCGCTCCCGGCGGGATAATCTCCTCCGGCAGCGGAAAGCTCACTATAGCCAGCACTACGAGAATAAACGCATGCATCAGGGCAATGAGGACCCTCTTAAACATATTCCAGGTCATATTAAAGAACACCACCAGCATCATGGAAACCAGCAGATATTGAAAACCATATATCCAATAGGTTACAAAGGTTCCCACCAGTGCGATAATATCCACTGTCGCCCCCAGGGTTATCAGGGCACGGCTTACATTACTGGTATAGGTGATATAGAGAGTTGCCACAGCCAGAATAAGACCGGCAATAAAAAGCAGAAAGAAAGGAAATGCCCCCCTGAGTGCAAAGATCGTCGTCATAATGACGTTGTAGATCATCAGGAAACAGGATATATACCTTATAAGCACCGCCATCGTCTTTGACTCGCCCTGTGCCTTTATATCCTTCTCTATAAAATTGTAAAACCTGTAAAAAAGACTTTCCATCTCTTGCTTACTTAGTGCTCCGCCTGTAGGTTCTAAAATAATAGATCAGATCAAAATATGTCTGCTCTTCGCTCTCTTCCACCAGCTCCCATTCAGGAGCCTTGTCCAGATCGGGTATGAATGTGTCCGCTTCGAAGCTCTTGTCTATCTTCGTGATATATGCCGTATCGCACCTGTCCAGCAGCTCCCTGTAGACGCTTCCGCCTCCGATGCAGAAGATCTCATCTTCCTTAGTCCCGGCTAAAAGCTCATCCAGCTCTTTTAAACTGCCGGAAGTCTCCACACCTTTTACGCAGTAGCCTGCGTCTGTTGTGAGAACGATATTTCTTCGCTTTATAAGCGGCTGTCCTCCGGGGAAGCTCTCAAGGGTCTTCCGACCCATAACCACAGTATGCCCTATGGTCTTGCTCCTGAAATACTTCTGATCCGCAGGGATCCTCACCAGAAGCTCTCCTCTTAAGCCTATTGCCCAGTTATTATCTACAGCCGCTATCAATATCATTTCTATTTATCCCATTTATCGCATAAAGCGTTGATCTGCGAGGTAAATTTTGCAAGGTCCTTGTTTGCGCCATGCTCGTTTTTCCTGATAACCTGCATAAGCCGCTCTCCGGCTCCAAGCAAGCGTGCAAATACAGCGCTGATCCTCTCCGCAGGGGTCTTGACCTTCTTGATATAAGGTACTCCCTTTGCTTCCCTTACGAACTCCTGCGATAAAAGGTCATATTCAGTGCCGCTAAAAGGCGCATAGGCATTGAGTCCCAGCTCGTCATGAAGCGTGTCGGCAAAAATTTCCGTTACCTTGTCTTCACCGTGGACTACAAATACCATCCAGGGTTTTTTCCTAAAGCCTCTCATCCAGGATAAGAGCCCGTTTTTATCGGCATGACCGGAAACTCCGGCGAGAGAGGTTATCTCCGCCCTTACCTCTACCGGCTCTCCGAAGAGCTTTACGTCGCTCGCACCCTCCAGCAGGGCACGCCCCAGTGTTCCGGCGGCCTGATAACCCACAAAAAGTATAGTACTCTCGCTCTTCCAGAGGTTGTGCTTTAAATGATGCCTTATCCGCCCGGCTTCGCACATACCGGAGGCGGAAATTATCACCTTGGGTTCGTCATCGAAGTTGATCTCCTTAGACTCATCCGTGGTTATCGAAAGGTTGAGGTCGTCGAAATCTATAGGATTTATTCCCCGTCTTACCAGCTCCATTGCCTCCTCGTCGTAACAGGCGAGGGAGTTTTTGGAAAATATGCTGGTCGCCTCCACTGCAAGGGGAGAATCCACATATACCGGGAAGCGGTCGTGACCCTTGACCAGACCGTCCTCCTTTATCTTCCTGATAAAATACAGCATCTCCTGTGTACGCCCAACTGCGAAGGAGGGTATTACCACATTTCCGCCGCGATCCAGGGTCCGCTGGATGATCTTTGTAAGCTCTGCGATATAATCCACCCGCTCTGCGGAGTGCAGCCTGTCGCCATAGGTGGATTCAATGAGGACATAATCCGCTTCCTCTACGGTTGCAGGGTCTTTCAGGATAGGCTGGTCTGTATTTCCCACATCGCCGGAAAAGACTATCTTCCTGGTCTCATTTTCCTCTGTAAGCCACAATTCCACAGCCGATGAACCCAAAAGATGTCCCACATCGGTAAAGCGCACATCAATGCCTTCATCGATATTTACCTTCCTGTCATATGCGATAGGATTTAAAAGGGAAATGGCTCCATCCGCATCCCTCATGGTATACAGAGGTTCATAGGGAGCGACAAGACCGGAGCGCTTGGCTTTTCTATTGCGCCACTCCGCCTCAAAGGTCTGGATATGCGCAGAATCCCTGAGCATTATCCCTGCAAGACCGCAGGTGCCCTCCGTGGCATATATCCTTCCCCTGAAGCCCCTTGCAAAAAGAAGGGGCAGAAGTCCTGAATGGTCTATGTGTGCATGGGTCAAAAAAACTATATCTATCTCGGCAGCGCTTACCGGGAGAGGAACTGATTCATACAGCTTCTGTCCCTGCTCCATACCGTAATCTACCAATATATGCTTTCCGCATGCCTCTATATAGTGGCAGCTTCCGGTCACCTCGTGATCGGCACCTACAAAAATAAGTTTCAAAAAGCCCCCAATCTTAAAATCAGTCCGGTGATATATCAGACTATGCTTCGAAATGAATAGTCTTGCTTATTTTATCACCACTCCCTGAATTTCTCAAGCATGGGGGCTTTAATTCTATTTTTTCCTATATAACCGCGCAGTCCGCCTGCGAGCATTAACGTATATTGTTCTATTTAATAGTTATGCCCGCCGATTGCAGGCTTCCGCCCGGCAGGCTGACGGTAACATATCCTGTCTCACCCTTGTTGCCGGTAGCCTTAAACTTCGCGCCGGCACCGCTGCCGCTTACCTGGGTCAGGTTGCTCCCTGACCAGTAAAGCTGTATGTTGCTGACCTTATTGATCTTTATGTTTCTGACCGAAAAGCTTCCCGTCTTCCCGCTCTTAATACTCTTGGGATAACGCAGCACAGGAGTTTTCGACATACGTATATTGAAGGTTCCTATTTCCTTTCCGTCTACATAGGCGGTAACGGGTATCAACTGGTTCGTCGCCTGTATAAGGTAGAAGGTAGCGCCATATGTACCGGACTGTACCGCATAAAGATACGAGGAATCATAGGACCAGTCTATCGAGGCTCCCTTCTTCGCAATATTGGTCACCTTCCTTGTAACCCCGGCTCCCAGCAGGATGTTCGCCTGCTTAGTGCTCAACTTAGGCATTTTTACAGTAAGGGTGGCGCTGATCTGCTTAGTTCCGAAAACAGCCGTGATCTTCGTGCTGCCGGCAGCGTTTACGGTTATATTGCCGGAGCTGTCTATCCTTGCCACCGACGATTTAGAACTGATCCAGTTCGTAGGTGTAGTATAATTAAGTCCTGAAATATAGGCTAGAGCTGAAATCTGCTCGCCCTTGTAGGTTGCAGCCATCTTGGAAAACTTCGGTGCATCCACATAGACGGTCACGGTTCCGGCTTCCTCATAGGTCCTGCCGTTTTTCTTATACGCCGTTATGGTGGCAACGCCGCTTCCCTTACCGGTAATAACGCCCTTACTCGAAACCGCAGCTATGGATTTGCTGTCTGTCTTATACTTTGCATAGCTGCCTCCGAGTATCGTAGTGACCTTCGCGGTCTGTCCCTTTATCAGAGCCACCTCTCCGCTTTGAAGTGTTACCGTGGGAGTAGTGGTGGGCGTTGTTGGTGTTGTTGGTGTCGTCGGCGTAGACGGCGTAGACGATGACGGAGGATTAGTCACCGTAAAGCTCGCAAGGGTCTCCTCACTGGAGAATACGCCGTTTTTGTATGCCACAGCCGTGATCCTGTAGGTTCCAGCGGAGGTGACCGAAAGATTATATGTATTGCCGTTTACCTTTTTAAATGCTGATTTCGGCTCTGTAGCATAATAAAGAGAGGTTTCGCTGCCTCCGGTAATCTGAACCGTGCTCGCGCCCGTGGTGCTGTTCGTTACGGTTCTCGAAATCGTCGGCTTAGCTACAGCCGTCGAGGACGCAGAAACGCCTACAGCCTTAGCCGCATCCAGACCCCGCTTCACTGACCTGCCATTGTAGGAATAGGTCTTGTCAGAAGCCGAAGCTAATAGCTTGTCCTTAACCTGAGCTGCCGTAAGAGTTGAATCTTGGCTCCATATGAGAGCTGCAACTCCGGCGACCACCGGCGTAGCCATCGAGGTTCCGCTCATCTTTCCATAATAGCAGCCGCTGGTAATTGTATCAGACAGCCCATCATTTGCACGCATCGAAGCGCTCGTAGGGATGGTTGAAAGGATATCAGAACCGGGAGCAGCCAGATCCACCCAGTCTCCGTAGTTGGAATAAGACGCCAGGCTCCCATCTTCATCATAGGCTCCTACAGCCAGAACCCCGTCATAGGCTGCCGGGTAATTTTTTACACTATTGCCTTTATTTCCGGCGGCAGCTACGAAGAGAACCTTGTCTTTATTTTTTTGAATGACGTCCTCTAAGGTTTTATCTGTTTTATTTATATCATCGGTGCCAAAGCTCATGCTTATGATCTTAGCACCGCTTTCTATTGCCTTGTTAATTGCCGCTACTGCAGCACTGGTATAGATAGAGCCATCTGCTGTTCCGACCCTGTATGAGAGAACTGTTGCTTTCGGAGCGACTCCGACACCTCCGACCGAGTTATCCTGTCCCGCTATTATGCCCACACAGTGGGTACCGTGTCCGTTATAGTCTTTACCGTCATTAATAATAACATTCCCGTTTTTATCCTGAACTTCCTTGCCATAATCAGCTGTGACATTAAGATCATTATTTCCGGAATCAACTCCCGTGTCGATCACGGCAACCGTTACTCCAGTGCCGTCGGCTCCCGCTGCCCAGGCGTCCTTCGTATTTATAGCCTCATGTAGCCACTGGTAGTTATAAAACCAGTGGTAATAATAACTGTCATACAGTACAGAATTGGTGGTATATTTATTGTACAGAGGATCATCGAGATAGTTTACGGAATCTATGGTGTATATTTTATCTGTATATATCGGAACTTCGGGGAGCTCTGAAACCTCCACCTCGGCAACCTTCTCTGCAAGCTCCTCATCGACCTCGGCGACCGTTTCAACGGATGCGCTCTCGTCTCCCTTGTCGTTTATGATCTCCGTAGCTTCCTTAACCGCGTCCACAGTGTCCACAACATCGGAGATTACTTTATCTATTTTATCCCTGTGCTCGAACTTTACCGTAGCCACTCCGGAATCGAAGTTCACAAGCTCTGCGCCGTAGCTCTCTGCAACGCTCTTTGCCTCTGCTCTGGAATCCGTCAGGAAATATGCCTGATCCGCCACATAGTCCTTGCCCTCTTCCAGTTTGTCTATTTTTTCCAGTTCTTCCTTTAGAGCCTCTGCAGTCTCTACCTGGGCATCGGAAAGCTCTCCGACTGTATTTCCCGAGACGCTCTTCGCCTCGTTCTCCGATACCTCGTCTGTTTCGGTACTTTCCTGCTCTTCCTTTGTATCGTTGCCGGAAACTCTGTCCTCCGAAAGTTCCTGCTCTTCTTTCTTCTCCTCGGATACCTCAGCCTTATTATCGGATGCGCTGTTTTAGATAATAAGAAATGTAAATTTTTCTTCAGAAGAAAAAATTGAAGATTTAGAATTAATACAAAATTTTTATTTAATGGGAGAATTGTTTGAAAGTTCCAGATTTAAATTTGGTTTTGTTATACCTGGAAGTACAAATGATTGGGAACAAATAATGATTGCAAAAGAAGATGGAGTTTTACCTGCTGAAGTTTTAAGCGGAAAATTACAAGTAGAAACTCTTTTTTTAGTTCAAGGAAATATTTTATATAAAAATAGAATTCTTATTTATTATGTT
>JAGBNT010000001.1 GCA_017634255.1 Lachnospiraceae bacterium | reverse complement strand
TCCCTGCCAAAGGCGGAATCGAGGTCGTCCATATTCTTATGGGAAAGCTTTCCATAATCCCGGAATTTCTTCGTCCTGAAATAGACCGTTCCGTCGGGAGCGGCATAGGCAAAACCCTTTTCTATCAGGGTCGAGATCATCTCTATCATTCCGTCGATTTCTTCCGTAGCCTTGGGGTGGGTCGTAGCCTCCATGACATTCAAGCCCTGCATATCCTTTTTACATTCCTTTATGTAGCGCTCGGAGATCTCCTTCGAATCGACTCCCTCCTCGTTGGCTGCCTTTATTATCTTGTCGTCCACGTCGGTAAAATTCGACACGTAATTTACATCATAGCCGCGGCTTGTCATGTATCTTCTGAAGGTGTCGAAGATTATCATGGGTCTCGCGTTTCCGATATGGATAAGGTTATAGACTGTAGGTCCACAGACATACATCGAAACCTTGCCCTCTTCTATGGGCTTAAATTCCTCCTTCATTCCCGATAACGTATTAAATATCTTCATATTCCTCTCCCCGCAGCCCTCAGCTGCCCTTCTGTCTGCATCTTTCCAGTTCTCTTTTAAGCTCCCTTACCTCCAGCTCCAGCCCGATAATATGGTTTGTGATCTCCGTATCCGCGTGCTTTAAGCTGTTTATATCGTCTCTTACGGGATCGGGCAGGTCTGTCTGGTTCAGGTCGTCGCAGGGCAGCCCCGCATTGTCCGTCCTCTTTACGATACGCCCCGGCACTCCGACTACCGTGCAGTTGGGCGGCACCGGCTTTAAGACCACCGAACCCGCTCCTATCTTGGAATTGGCTCCGATCGTAAAGCTCCCCAGCACCTTTGCTCCCGTGGAGATCATAACGTTGTCCTCGATGGTGGGATGGCGCTTTCCCTGCTCCTTTCCCGTACCTCCGAGGGTCACCCCCTGATACAGGGTCACATTGTTTCCTATAACTGTGGTCTCTCCGATTATAACTCCTGACCCGTGGTCTATAAATAAGCCTTCGCCGATACGGGCTCCGGGATGGATCTCTATCCCCGTCCGCCTTACGGCGTGCTGGGAAATGGCGCGCGCCAAAAAGAAGTGCTTTTTTTCGTAGAGCCTGTGGGCTATCCTGTACCAGAATACAGCCCAAAAGCTGGAGTAAAGAAGCACCTCACTGTCTGAATGTATGGCGGGATCACGGTCACGTATGACCTTCACCTCTTCTTTAAAAAATTTCCAAAATCCCATCTGTTTTCTATTTTTTTACCGGGCAGCCCTGGCACGCTTCACACGAGCCCGGCATGGCGTTAAAGCTGTACTCCGCCGGCGAGCTTAGGGAACAGACAGCCTGTGCGCTTATCCCGAGCCCCTCTCCCGTAAAGCCCAGATGCTCCTCCGTTGTAGCCTTTACGTTTATCTGGTTCAGGTCGAGCTCCAGCGCCTCCGCGATATTCTTTTCCATCTCATCTATAAAGGGGCGAAGCTTCGGCGCCTGCGCTATTATCGTTGCGTCTATATTTACCACAAAAAGCATCTGTTCCGCAACCAGATCCCGAACCCTCTTTAAGAGCTCTATCGAGGATATTCCCCTGTACGCCTCGTCGGTATCGGGAAAATGCTTTCCGATATCTCCGAGTGCCGCCGCCCCTAAGAGGGCGTCCATTATGGCGTGGAGGAGCACGTCCGCGTCCGAATGACCGTCTAAGCCCCTTTCATAGGGAATGTCCACCCCGCCTAAGATAAGCTTCCTTCCCTCCACCAGACGGTGTACGTCATAGCCTGTTCCAACCCTCATGGTGCTTCCTCCGTATTCTCTTCGCTGTCCGTTTCCGCGCCCGCTTCTAGATACGACGTATCCATCTCCTTCTTTACAGTAAGGATCCGCGTCAGGGCATCCTCCACCCTCTCCTTGGGGATCTCCCCGTTTTTATAAGCCTCAAGCACTGCCTTGGAGGCGGCACCGTAGTCCTCGGGCATGAGGAGCAGGTCGCAGCCGGCATTTATCGCCGCCACTGCCGCTTCTCCCGGCTCATAGCGTTTTGATATGGCTGCGGCATTTAAGGCATCCGTTATCACCACTCCGTCATAGCCCAGCTCGCCCTTTAAGTAATCCGTTATTATGATCCTCGACATACAGGCGGGAACCGAGCTCCCGTCCATAAGCGGATACATGGCATTGGAAGCCATTATCATATTAAGACCGTTTTCCATCCCTCTCTCATACGGCTTGATATCTATGGATTTTAGCTCCTCCGGTATGGCGTTTATTGAGACCTCTTCAAAATCGGAATTGACAGAAGCCCTCCCGAAGCCCGGAAAATGCTTGTAGCAGGCGATAATCCCGGCTTCCTTTAAGCCCGATAAAAAATTTACCGCCATATCGGTAACGTATCCCTCCTCGCTGCCGAAGGAGCGCTCCGCCATGACTGAATTATCGGAAATGACAATGTCCGCCACCGGTGCCAGATCTAAATTAAAGCCGTATTGTTTCAGATATTTCCCTATATTATTCGCTACGGTATAAAGCCCCTCCGGGCTCAATTCCTTTGTTACGGATATTTCATCCTCCCCGGGAAGCTCGTCCTTAAAAGCCGCGTTTGAAGCTACGCGGTTAACCTCTCCTCCCTCCTCGTCCACCGCCAGGAAGAGAGGAATACCGTTTGCCGACAGGGCATAGGTCTGTGTATTGTATAGCATCTCCTTAAGCTGCTTTGGATCGACTATGTTTTGTGCCAGATATATCAGCCCCCCGACGGTGTTTTCGCTAAGGGCGGCCTGGGTGGTTCCTCCCGCTGCCGTGACCTCGCCCACACCCGTCAGAGCCTCCGGCGTTATGCAAAAAAGCTGTGCCACCCTCTGCTCATCGGTCATTGAGCTTATCTTATCCCGGATCCCGGTATCGACCTCCGGAACAGGCTCGGTATTTAAAACCTCCTCCGCACGGCTGTTCAGCTCTTCCTCATCGATCTCTTCCCTGGGCTCCTCGACTATGGGAGGCGCTTCCTCTGCAGCCTCTTTAGCTGCCTCAGCCGCCTCCTGCGCGGCAGCCTCAGCCGCAGCCGCAGCTTCTTTTTCCTCTATCCCGGCTTTTATATGGTCCACTGCCTTCGGGATAAAGATTATTCCCGCTATCAGCAGCGTTCCAATGATAAGCACCGCAGTCACGGCAAGTATGGTTCGCTGCCTGACTATTTTTTTGTGCTTCCTGGCTCTCTCAGACACACTAAACTCCTTTATACTACCTATATGTAACTCATCCGGGTAGTATATCACGAAATAGGGTATCGGTAAAGAGTTATGTAAATCTCCTGAGGACTTATAGGCTATCCCTTAGCTTTTCGTCGTACTGGGGTCGATGGCGTCCCTCAGCGCGTCTCCGATAAAGTTCACGCAGACCACGAGCAGCACTATCACCGCCCCCGGGCTTATCCAAAGCCACGGCAGCTTCGTCAGCACCGTTATGGACTGGGCACCGTTAAGCATATTCCCGAGGCTTGCCGCCGGTGGCTGAACGCCCATACCGAGAAAGCTTAGAGCTGCTTCATCCAGGATGGATATTGCCATTACCGAGGTGGCAAAGACTAAAATCGGAGCCACTGTATTCGGAAGTATGTCTGAAAAAAGTATATAGGTCCTGCTCATACCTCCTATCCGGCTGGCGTGTACAAAATCCTTCTCCTTAATAGAAAGTACGTTGCCCCGAACAAGCCTCGCAATCCCCGGCCAGTCTATAAAGCCTAAAATCAGGATTATATTCCACATCCCCGGCTCAAAGATAGCTCCTGCCACTAAGATCAGAAGGATATAGGGAAAGGACATCACCATATCAGTGCAGCGCATTATTATCATATCCGCTGCTCCGCCGAAATACCCGGCGATGAGCCCCAAAAGCACGCCTATAAAGGTGGCGATTAGCGTTGAGAGGAACCCCACCAAAAGGGAGACACGGGTCCCGTAGAGCAGACGGCTGAAAAGGTCCCGCCCTATCTGGTCGGTTCCAAGTATGTGCTTAGCCGAGGGTGCCGCGGAAAATTCCGGGTTTATCGCATTCGGGTCGAAGGGCGCGATAACGGGCGCAAGAAGAGCTGCCAGCACGATAAGCGTGAGGATCACGAGGCTTACCACCCCTGCCTTATGATATTTAAAACGTCTGATTACAGACCCCAGATAACTTTCGTGCATCTTATTCCTACTCAAACCTCACGGTCGGATCTACAAAGGCATAGACTATATCTACAATAAGGTTTCCAAAAAGGACAACCACCGCGGACAGAAGGCACATCGCCATTATCACCGGGTAGTCCCGGGCGAGGATGGCATTCATGGTCATGAGCCCCAGCCCCGGCCAGGAAAACACCTCTTCGACGATCACCGCCCCGCCGAATAGTCCGGGCAGCTCCATTCCTATAACTGTTACAATGGGTATCAGGGCATTTCTCAAGGCATGCCTGTATATGACCTTAAATCTCCCTATTCCCTTGGCCCTGGCTGTTCTTAAATAGTCCTTGCTCAATATCTCGAGCACAGAGGAACGGATATACCTTATATTCCTGCCGCTCATCTCAAAGGCTAAGACTATCATAGGCATTATCAAATACTTAAATTCAATCCCCCTGCCCTCCGCTCCGAGGGTCCATGCCCCGCTGGATGGCAGCAGTCCCAGCCTTACGGTAAATATATAAATAAGTATCATCGCCAAAAGGAATCCGGGTATGGACTGCCCTAGAAATGCAAAGAATACTATCGCATAATCTCCGGGCGTATTTTGGTGCACCGCACTGTATATTCCGGCGGCAGAGGCTATTATCAGCGAAAGGATGAGCGCGCTTCCCATAAGCACAAGGGTCGGACCCAGGTGGGAGCCTATCATCTCAGAGACCGGCTGGTAATTTTTGTAGGAATAGCCGAAATCCCCCTTTACTGTAGCCTTGAGCCAGTTTATATACTGCACCGGCACAGGCTGGTCCAGCCCCATATTCTGCGCCCTTATGGCAAGCATCTCCTTGGATACCCTTGGACCTCCGCGCAATATCTCTATTGGATTTCCAGCCAGCGTCATGATCCCGAAATCTATGACCGTTATCCCGAAGAGCACTATGAGGGCTATGAGCAGCCTTTTAACTATATATCTCCACATCAGGCGCCCTCCTTTACTTCCCGCACCGCACTTAAGCCTCTGGTGTAGTGACTGCTGTTAAAACAGGCGCAAAGATGCCCGGAGCCGTCCCTGCCCCCGTTCTTTACCTCCTTAAGCTCCGGTATCTCCTTCCGGCAGCGCTCCGTAGCGAAACGGCATCTGGCGGCAAAGGCACACCCCTCCGGCAGGTCAATACTGGAAGGCACCTCTCCGGAGGTTATGATCCTCTTACTGTCCCTTCTTTGCGGGTCTGCCACCGGAACTGCCGAGATCAGAGCCTGCGAATAGGGATGACAGGGCTTCTTAAAAAGCTCTGCCGAGGAGGCAAGCTCCACTATCCTGCCCAGATACATGACAGCGATCCTGTGGCTTATATAGCGCACACTTCCCAAGCCGTGGGCTATAAAAAGATATGCTATCCCGAGATCCTCCTGCAGCTTCTTTAAAAGATTGAGTATCTGAGCCTGTATGGACATGTCGAGGGCTGAAACCGGCTCATCGCAGATTATGAGCCTGGGCGAGAGGGATATTGCCCTGGCGATTGCTATCCTCTGCCTCTGTCCCCCTGAAAACTCATGGGGATATCTCTCTGCGGCATTTTCCGGAAGCCCCACCTCGTTTAAAAGCCCTCTTACCCTGTCACGCGCCTCACTTCTTGTACATATCCCGTTTTCCACCATTATATCCGAAAGGATATCGTATATCCTTCTCTTGGGATTAAGCGAGGCTGTGGGATCCTGAAATATCATCTGCAGCTGCCGTCTTTGCCTCTTAAACTCCGCCTTATCCAGCTTTTCCCCGCGAAAGAAGAGCTCCCCTGCATCGCTTTTTTCCATTCCGACAATCTGGCGCCCGACCGTGGATTTTCCGCAGCCGGATTCCCCCACCAGCCCCAAGGTCTCCCCCTCGTATATGTCGAAAGACACCCCGTCCACCGCATGGACTACCTTCCTGTTTGCCGCAAAAAGGGCGCTGTTCTTGACGGGATAATATTTTTTTAGATCCTTGACCGACAACAGCGGCTTTCTTTCGTTCAAATATCAGCCTCCAAAAATCTTACTGGAATATTAGTTACTGCAAGTGACACCTGACCAGGTGTCCGTTTTCCCTCTGCTTAAATTCCTGCCTCAATTCGCAGCCCGCTGAAAATATATCGCATCTGTCCGCAAAACGGCAGCCGGCAATATCCGTATAATCCTCGGGCACCGCTCCCCTTATGGCTCTAAGCACCCTGTCGTCTTCATCCTCAATGGAGGGAGCGCTCTGCAGAAGCGCTTTAGTATAGGGATGCAGCGGATTTTTAAAGAGCTCGTGAACCTCCGCTTCCTCTATTATCTGTCCCGCGTACATCACCGCCACCCTGTCCGCCATCTGCGCGATAAGTCCGATGTCGTGGGTTATAAGTATCATGGACATGCGCCTCTTCTTCATTATTCCGCCAATCAGCTCCATTATCTGAGCCTGGATGGTCACGTCCAGAGCCGTCGTGGGTTCGTCTGCGATCAAAAGCCTCGGCTCGCAGCTTAGGGCCATGGCTATCATTACCCTCTGGCGCTGCCCTCCCGAGAGCTCATGGGGATATTTTTTCATGGCGTTGACGGGGTCCGGAATACCCACCTCCTCCAAAAGCCTGAGGGTCTTTTTCCTTGCCTCCCCCCGGCTTAAGCCCAGATGGACCCGTATCTGCTCAGTGATCTGGGACTCCACGGTAAACACCGGGTTTAAGGCAGTCAGGGCATCCTGAAAGACCATGCCAATGTCCTTACCCCTTATCTTATCGAGCTCCTTCTCGTTTAGTTTACATAAGTCTTTTCCATCAAACAGAGCCTCTCCCTCCACGATCCTGCCGTTAGGAGGAAGAAGCCCCAATATAGAGTGCACTGTCACACTTTTTCCGCAGCCGGACTCACCCACCAGCCCCAGGGTCTCACCCTCTCCCACATAAAAGGCTGTATTGTCGGTGACCGTCCTTTTCCCGAAGTCGCTTTTAAATTCTACCTGTAATCGGCTTACCTTAAGCAGAGGCTCCATTATTTATTTAACATCCCATTCATGTATGTTGTTGAAGGCTCCGTACAGGGTGGGCCTTGCATTTTCAAGCCTGTCGCTTACCGCCCCGATATTGCTCAAGAAATAGAGCGAGAATAGGGGAACCTCATCGACAATGACCTCGTTGACCTCCCTGAAAAGCCTGGTAAGCTCCGCTTCATCCGTTGTCTCCTGGGTAGCCTGGAGCGCCTTGTCGAGCTCGGGCGAGAAAAAGCCTCCCGTCCAGCTGTCTCCCTCCACATCAGCCAGCGTCAGTATATCTGCATAGTAGTCGTTGGGGGTTATCGTATACTGCACCGAGAACATATCCACCTCGTCAGTTCCCCCGACCTCCATAAGGGTTGCGAAGTCCACTGTACGTATATCCACGTTTATTCCCACTGCCTCAAGATTCTGCTCCACCACCTGAGAAGCCCTCACCGCAACCTCGTCGTTTGAGCCTACATAGTAGGCAAGGGTCTGTGAGCCGTCCCAGCCCGCTTCACTTAAAAGCTGCTTTGCCTTTTCAGGATCATAGCTTATCTTTGTTCCGTTGGGATCATAGAAGGGCGACGCCGAGGGGATAATGCCATCCGCTATCTCCCCCTTTCCTCCGAGCAGGGAATTTAGCAGGGTATTTCTGTCTATCGCATATACTATTGCCTGCCTTACCTTCTTATCCGTGACCTTCCTCGTATTTATATATGTCATCTCATTGGTAACAGGGGGAGCATATGAAGCGGTAACTCCCTCCATGCTCTCTATCTCGGCATGGTCCTCAATCGGAACTGCGCTTATGGAGGGCTGGAGGAAATCTATCTCACCGCTCTTTAAGCCCGCAAGAAGCTCGCTGCCCTGCACCACCCTGAAATTGAGCTTGTCAATCTTTGGACTCCCCTTAAAATATTTGTCGTTTGCGCTGTATGAGATATAGTGCGCCGCATCGTAGTCGTCAAGGATGAAGGGACCGTCCACAACATCCGGATGATTGAACCAGTCATTGGAAAGGAGCTCGCCCGCGGGAATGTCCTTTAAAACATGGCTTGGAAGTATGCATATCCATGTAGCTACGTTATTGATAAAGGTATTCAGGTTCATATGCCCCTTAAGCTTGAACTGAAGGTTTTTGTCGTCTATCTTGACGATGCCGTCTATCGATTCTGCTCCCGAAGGGGATGAGCCGTCGTCCGCAAAGCCTTCGAACATGCTGAAATCGTAGTTATAGTTTGCAACCTCGGGACAGGTCAGCCTCAGGAAAGTAAAGATAACGTCGTCCGCCACAACGGGCTCTCCATCTGACCAGACAGCATCGTCCCTCAATTTTACGTCAAATACCTTGTTGTCCTTTGTGCTTATGCTCTCCGCTATAAAGCCCTCATAGCCCATATCCTCCGTAAAGCCGGCAAGCGGAAGGAACATAAGGCTTGTAGCGTAAAGATTGATAAAGGCATAGTCCATGTTCAGAGGGTTTATGGTCCCCAGTGTATCTGTAACGCCTATGTTTACGACCTTATCTCCGGCATTGAGCTCTGAAGCTCCTGCCTGCGCGTCCATCTTTCCTCCGTCTGCCGGAGCCTGCTGTGCCGCCCCGCCTCCCGCTCCTGCACAGGCAGTAAGAGATACCGCAAGAGTCAGCGCAAGTATTACCGAAATCGCTTTCCTGAAAATCTTTCCCATAAATTACTCCTCCTTCTTCGATTTTTTCCGTAAATATCCCTGAATAAGCATCATCGCTATAAGCATCGCAAAGCCCGCTGCCGAAAGATATGCCCCTGTCCGCAGGTATGGAGTCTCATACCTGAGCTCTATGCTATGTTCTCCTGACGAAACGGGTATAGATAAAAACATCAGGTTCGCGCAGGCGGTGCGAGTCTCGCTCCCGTCCACAAAGGCTCTCCATCCGGGTGAATAGGGTATTGAGAGCACCAGAAGCCTATTCTTTGAAGCCTTAAGCCTCCCGCTTATCCTGTTGTTCCCGAAGCTGACCTCCTCTAACGGCTCCTTACGAAGCTCGTCGAGCCTCGCCGTTATATTTTCTGTCGGCTGGCACACCACGTCAAGCTTTTCGAACTTATAAAATCCCGGTTTTGTCAACTTGCAGTAAATTTCTTTGAGTCCTTCCCTGCTGTAGCCTAAATTTGTTATAAAGCTGTCGTGCCCCGTATAGCAGTCGTGCATGGGGGTGAAATACTCTATCCTGTTGGTAAAATCCCCGTTTTGGAGACCGAAATACATTGTGGCTTCATCATCTGGCCGCTTAAGAAAATCGGCTGCCCTGATACCCGCCCTTTCATAGCGGCTCAAGCCCTTCCACTCGTCTGTACTATAGGCGGAGGTCATCTTCCAGCCCTCAAAATCAGCTCCTGAGAGCACCACATAATTTTCACTCTCCGGCAGCCCTTCGAGCTCAAGCTTCAATATGGCATCCCTGCCCCGAAGCTCTATTCCTTTATCGGTGATTACAGTCTCCCCACCGCTTACCTGCGTAATGCCCTTTAAAACGCTCCTTCGCTCAAGCCTGTCTTTTGCCTGTATAACCGGTATACCCCCTGCTTTAGCAGCCTCGGGCTCAAGCACAGCCCCGTAGAGCATTGCCTCCTGCCTTCCGGCAAGATCCAGGGAATATAGCTCCTCCCTGCTCACCGCTTGGTCATAGGTGTATCCCAGAGGAAGATAGTGCTCATTTTTCCAGGCTGCGGAATGTCCGTCGTAGGTATCCGCCTCTGAAACCTTTACATCATATCCGAAGGGAAGGGAGTCCTCCTCCCCCTGCCTTACGTTATAGTACCTTACGCTTAAAAGCGCGTCCATGATGCTTCTTTTGTCTGTTCCCTCCAGCTTAAAATCCATCTGGGTATTAAAGCCCAGCTCACGGATAAACTCTGAAATATTCGGCAGCATCATCGAAAAATACCGCCTGCATAGATTAACGCTCCTGTGCAGCGCCGAATTTCCGCCGCCGGTGGTAACTCCTATCTCGCCCGTGCGGAAAAATTCGTCGTCACCGATAAGCTCTATCGCCGCATCGGAATTTCTGTTTTCCAATATGTCATCGGCGGTATTGATATCGTTATATTTGCCTATGACGTATTTTCCGTCCCCGTCAAACCGGGGCGACCAGAGCCTGTACGTCATGATGAGAAGACCCAGCACAAATACCGCGGTTACTACAAGCCTTGACCTTAGGCTTTCCCCCTGCCTTATATCGAAAGCCGCCAGCAGCAGGCAGGATAAGAGCAGGACTATTATGGAGGCAAAGGTATGCATATTTCTTAAGGGCGGCAGCAGTACCGATAAGGCGCATATTACCAGGACTGCCCCTATCCCCTGCAGCTTTTGCTTATTATCCAGCTCGTAGATATCCGGATAGACCTTCGCCACTACGTAGCCCATGAGACAGGCAAAAGCCCATACCCACCTGTTGGTAACATAGCTGAAGCCATTCATCATATAGGCAAAATAGGGCACGAAGGAAAAAACAAAAAAGCTTGCCACCGCGGCTTTAAGCCTGAAATCCTGGTTCTTTTTCAAAAACAGTATTATAACCGCCATCAGGGCTATTGCGGAATATCCCGCCGTCATAAGCCCCTCTGCCTGCTGCAGGTTCGTAAAGCCCGCTATATATTCAAAATAATATTTTAACCCGTATGTCAGAGTATAGGGGTAGCCCCGCCCCACTCGGCTCTCTGAAAGCAGGAGGGCGGCCTCCGGCAGCAGCACGACGGCGGATATAAGGAGGATGGCAGCAGCGCTTAAGGCAAAGCTTAAGAGCGTCACCGCGTACTGCTTAAAATCAAACCTCCTCCTTTCACATACCAGCCTGAATATGCAGTAAATAAAGGCAAATACCATCTGAGCATAGAAAAAATAGATATTGCTCAAAGCTGCAAAGGCTGAAGCGAGGATAAAGAGAGTGCAGCTCCTGTCCCTTATCACCTTGTCAACGCCCAGAAGTATCAAAGGGAAGAACACTATCGGCACTCCGAACATCAGATGCTTCATCGCCAGCGTCAGGGAATAGCCGCTGAACACGTATACAAAGGCTCCCAAAAGGGTGGCGAACTTTCTGTTGCCGTGCCACAGCGAAAACCAGGAAAATCCGAGGCCTCCGAGATAGAGCCTGGCTATATAGATAAAGCAGTACAGATAATCCGTTCTGGAGGGAGGAACGAAAGCCGCCAGAAGCATTATAGGCTCCCCGACACCGTAGTAATGCATTACCCCTAGAATATCCTCCCCCAGACCGGCGGAAATATCCCACATCGGAAATTCCAGCCTGTGCTCATGTATAAGGGTGGATAATATCTGGCGCAGTATCTTGCTGTAATACAGAAGCGTATTGTAGTTTTGCGAGATTCCGTCACCGACCAGGATAGTGGTCTTTGCATACATCAGAAAATATCTGAAAACTATGAGGGAAAGCAGCGCAAAGCACAGCGTATAGACCGCAATATAGCCCGTCCGGGTATTTTTAATCCTGCCGCATATTCTTTCCATCAGATAAGCCCAAAATGCTCGCAGGCCTTGTACAGCCCGTCTTCATACAAAGAAGCCGTAACGTGGTCGGCTATGCTCTTAACGTGCTCATTGCCGTTTCCCATTGCTATTCCCACGCCCGCTGTCTGAAGCATCTCTATATCATTCTCCCCGTCCCCGAAGGCAAGGGTATTTTCCATGCCGCAGCCCAAAAGCTCCGCCACCTTTCTCATTCCGGTAGCCTTACTGAAGCCTTTGGGAACCATCTCCACTACGTTTGAGGTATGTACTATGAAGTCAAATTCATCCTTCAGGCTTTCGTAACATTCATCTATACCTCCCTTAGGGGCATCGCAGGACAATTTGGAGCACTCCCATTTTCCCTCGCTGTCTTTAATGCTCTTTATCCTGCTTCCCATCTCCTCTATGAGCTTCTGCCCGTAGGGATCGTCCTTAAACTCCTCATAGTCCATATATAAGCTGTCCCTGCCCTCAAGCAGAGGCTTCATCCCGAAGGAGCGCACTGTCTTAAGCGCATGTGCAACCAGCTCCCTGTCCAGCTCATGGTAGAACACTACTTCGCTGCCGTACTCTATCATCGTCCCGCAGCCGGAAACCACCCCGTCGAAGCCGATCTCAAAAAGGCTGGGAGAGTGAATGTAGCTGCGGCACCTTCCCGAGCAGATGAAGGCGCTGTTGCCCTTGCTCCTTAGCGCCCTTATCGCCTCTACCGTGCTCTTAGGGATATAATTCGTATAGTCCCAGATAGTTCCGTCTATATCAAAAAATACTGCTTTCTTTGCTTCCATCATTAAAAAAATATCCCTCTTGAGGCTTCTTACATATCCGAAGGCTTTATTATATTGAGCAACTCCTGGCTCTCTACCTCGTATAACTCATACTCCTCCGGTTCAGCCTCCCTCTCCATAAGCTCATAGCCGTGTTTTAATAAGGCATCAAAATAGCTTACAGCCCGCTCCCACTTCTGCCTTACCACGTCGGAGTGCTCAGTATCTCCAAGACCGTAGTTTTCAACCAGCAGCCTCCCGAGATACTCGGTAAACTTTATCTGACCGTTTATATTCAAATGCTCCGCGTTATGAAAATCCCTCTTGTGGTCGAGTCCCAGTTCATCATGCAGCTTATCAAAATTGATAAAATCATATCCATAGTCCTGAACGATGTTTCCCACCCTGTTTGTCCGGTGAAAAAACTGCGTGCTTATCTCCTCTTCCTGGGTGATATAGTGGGGCGCCCTGATAAAAAGTATGGGGCAGTCTACATTCTCAAGAGAATATTCCAGCATGGAACGCAGGGCGGCTTCATGCATGGGTTCAACCGCAAGCTCCTCATCGTCGTTTTTCGTATCCCACATCTCGTGCTCGAAATAGTCTATCTCAAAATGGGTTCGCTCCCCCTTCATGTACAGTCCGCCCCTTGCCTCAAAGCAAAGCCTCTCATACATGATACGGGCTGCCTCCTTTAAGGAGGTTATATTCCCGTGATATTTTAAATACGGAATATAATAATTCACCCTGTCCTTCTTTTGAACCAGTTTTTTTATAAACTCATCCTTATTGCGGCTCGGGGGCATATGGTCTGTAAAGAGCCTTAGATTCTCCTCTGTGACCAGCGCGTCCTCCTCCGTATAGAGGGCTCCGTTGACCTCTATTACTATAAGCTTCGGGTTTTGAGTCCTCATTATCTCGTCCACCTGCAGCTGCCATGCGCCTACGGAATTTCTCGGCGGGGCAAAGGGGTAGCTGGTAAATCCGAACTCCTTATATGCCAAAGCCGGAGCAAAGGCGTTGTACATATCGCTTGCTCCGATAAATACTACATCAAGGGAATCCTTATCCTCCTTGTAAAACCCGCTTATCTGGACGTCCATGGGCTGCCAGGGCTTTACAACAAACTCCTGCAGAAAAAACAGGGTAAGAAGGATGGCGGCTATCAATGAAATTGTTTTTATCGCTCTTTTAGTCTTATAGTTCATGTATCCTCAAAACTGCATGTAAACAAAGCCCTGTACGTCGTAGCCGGGACCGTAGATGCTGTAGGTAAACACAAATATCGCGCCCGCAAAGAGCAGTATCCACTGCAGGGCGGCGGGTCTTTCGTTTAAGATACTCCTTATCTCCCTGCCCGTTATCTCCTGCACAAGGCTGACCGCAAACAAAAATAATGTCGAAATAATGAGTATGATATAGTTAAGCTGCATCTGCTGAGCGGAGACCTCTCCAAAGAGTATCGGCAGCTCGTTTTTGGAAAAATAGCTTATGTTAAAATCGTCAACAGAGCGCTTCATCATATCAAAGGCTCCCGAAAGCGATGGAGCTATATCGAAGACATAGCCTATTGCGACCAGTACAAAGGTACGAAGCGACTGGAATATCCGGAAAGGGAGCTTGTAGGACGCGGTTTTAAGCTTTGTGTTTAAAAATGCGAAAAACGGGGTCAAAAGCATGGATATCATGATTATGAAGCCGTTATAAAGTCCGAAGCCCACATATTTAAGCTCTGCCCCGTGCCATAGCCCGATTAGCAGGAATACTATCACCGTCGCGATACAGCCCGGCATTACATTTGACAGATGCTTGCCATAGCTGCTGCCTCCTATACCGGACTTCTTTATGCCCTTTCTGATCTTATCAAAGCCCTTTGATACAGCCAGCGGATAAAAGATATAATTTTTCATCCAGTTTCCTAAAGAGATGTGCCAGCGGGTCCAGTAATCATTGATGCTGACTGAGAAATAGGGACGCCGGAAATTCTCCGTCATATCTATTCCCATCATCTGCGCTATACCCCTTATGATATCTATTCCTCCGGAAAAGTCCGCGTAAAGCTGAAGCGCATAGACTAAAACCGCAAACAGGGAAGCCGTACCGCTGTATGCTAAATAATCGGAGGTGATATTGCTGACTATGGGTGCAGCCCTGTCCGCTATTACGGACTTCTTAAAAAAGCCCCAGGCGACAAGCTCCAGCCCGAATTTAATGTTTATGAAATCAAACTCATGCTTTCCTGTAAGCTGTGGATGCAGCTGCTCAAAGGAGCTTATGGGTCCCTGGACTATCTGGGGAAAGAAGATAAGGAACAGCAGCGTTTTTAAGAAATTTCGCTCCGCCTGTACCTTGCCGTGGTAAACGTCTATAAGATAGCCCCCTGCCTGGAAGGTATAAAAGGACAGACCGAGCGGAAGCACCATGTATATCGGAGACAGGGCGGCATTTACATGAGCAAAGCTAAAAAGGGTGTTTAAAATCCCTATTGTAAAGTTGCAGTATTTCATGAAAACAAGGATGCCGAACACTATGAGCAGGCACAGCACCAGCACTCCCCGTCCCTCTCTTTCATACTTCCGGTTAAGGCTTTTCCTGCCCTCCTTATCCGACTTATCAAGCCTTGATTTCTCCAGGTCCCGGCTCTTTAAGATGCCGTCCAGGGAAATGGCACCCAGATAAGTGATGACCGTCGCGGCAAGAATGAAGACCATAAAGGGTATCCCTGTAAAGGCATAGTAAACAAGACTCGCTATAAGTAAAACGAGCCATTGAAACCTCCTAAGCAGCGGAAGATAGTATGCAATTAACGTAAGCGCCGTAAAGACGCAAAAGCTTATAGTAACATATGACATTATTATATTATCTTAAATCAAGGGGCTTTCAGCTATTTATGAACAGCTCCTACATCCGTGAAACATTCGTATGCTTTGTCCCCTTCTTTTCGTGCTTGTTCGAATACATTGCCGTATCCGCCCTTCTGAATACCTGTGAAAAGTCATTGTCAGACGAGCGTATATAAGGAGAGTAGCCTATTGCCGCATTGACCTGTATTCCGAAGATTTCAACATTTGTCTCGGCAAACCTTCCCATTTTTGTCTCGAAATCATCTATCAGCTTCTGTATATCACCAACTTCGTGGGTCGTGATCACAGCGGCAAACTCATCGCCGCCTATACGATAGCAGGCGGACTGTCCGAAAACATTCTTCAATATCCCGGCAACCCCCTGTATCAGAAGGTCTCCCCTGTCATGTCCGTAATTATCGTTGATCTTTTTAAGATCATTTATATCCACGACTACCACTGCAAAACGGGCTCTTCCCATGCGCATCTCATCGTTTAGCATGTCGATACGCTCTCCGTATGCCGTTTTATTATTGAGCTTAGTAAGCTCGTCCGTATATGCCAGTCCGTGGAAGTGCTCGAAATATCGCTTAAGTGCCTTTGTCGTAGCGCCGAAGCTTCTGGCTAGGCTCCCTATCTCGTCGTCGCTTTCATAGTTCAGCTCCACATCCAGATTCCCCCTTGCCAGCTCCTCCGTCGCAGCCGTTATATCCCTTAAGGGCTTTACGATGGTGCGCATTATCAGAAAGAGAATCAGGGCTGAAACAGCCAGTATGATAAATACAACTATGACCGTTTTGCTGATGAGGGAGTACATCGGCGCCGCTATCTCCCTTAACGGAACTCCTATCCCAAAGGTCATTCCGTTGGTAAGGCGACCGGCATACATAAGCTTTTTTTCTCCGTTCCACTCATACTGGAAGAGGGTTCCCGTATCCCTTGCCATATCCATATTTTCAAGGAAAATGGTATATCTTGTGGGAAGATGGTCGTTCTTTTCTCCTGTAGGAAAATCCGGATGATATATAAGATTGTTGTTTTTATCATAGATAAACGCATATCCGGTGTCATAGATCTTTACGTCCGCAGCATCGTCCTGCAGCATCCTTAGATCCACGTCCATCCCGACAACTCCTATAGGCTTGTCCTTTAAGTAGATCGGACGCACGTAGGTTATCATTTCCACATCCACATTTTCATTTTTATAGGGATCCATCCACATGGCCTTGCCCTCTTTTATAGGAATATAATACCAGCCTACGTGGTTTAGATCGTCCGGACTGTACATACTCAGATCAGTCAGCTCGATCTCCTCAAAGCCTCCGGAATTATTGTTCCTTAAATAAAGAAAGCCGGGATCGGTCAGGTCGTATTTCGGGTCAAAGCGCAGATACGCCATCATGACGCCTTCCGTGTTTTCAGCGATGGATTTTACCATTTCCCGAAGGTCTTTTATAAATTCGCTGTAGCTCTCATTTTTTTCAAAAAACTCTTCTCCCCCGTGCAGCCCCGAATAAACGAAATAAAAAATACTGTCTACGGCTTTCTCTATTCCGTTCAGGGTATTATCTATCTCAAGGATATTCTCATTACCCATATGTGTAAGGATATCGTTGGAACCCTGCTGCTGCAGCCTGTTTAAGTCATAGACTGCGATCCCGAGTACGGACAGGACCGAAAAGGCGATCAGGGCGGCGGCGGCAACTATTATCTTGGTCTGTATGGATTTCATTAAAAACTCCGAAGCTCCTTAAAAACCTGTGGCACAGTAGGAAACTAAAATATAATACCACAATCCCACGGAATATTTAAGTAGTAATCTGGATATTAGACAATCCTTAGACAAAGTCAAATTTTTAATGTATAATCTAATCTCGGTAACATAAAATTGGCTGGAAAAATAAAGTGAGGTTTTATGGGCTTTAGAAAAGAAACTCTTGAATATGCTGCTTCCAAAAACGAACTATGCATAAAAAGCGACACTATTTCCGACAATCTGTTTAAAGAATACGGTGTAAACCGCGGCTTAAGAGACGTCAACGGCAAGGGCGTCCCCACCGGTCTGACAAATATCTCCAAGATAATATCCTTTAAAGAGCACGACGACGGCAGCAGGACCCCCTGTGACGGCGAAATCTGGTACCGCGGCTACAACGTCAGGGACCTTGTAAAAAAATTCTCACAGGATGGCTTTGGCTTTGAAAGAACCGCCTATCTTCTCCTCCTCGGTGAGCTTCCCGATGAGGAAGAGATGTCGGAGTTTGTAAAAATACTGGCAAAAAACAGGAGCCTTCCCCGGAACTTTACCCGGGACGTGATAATGAAAGCCGCGACGCGGGATATAATGAACTCCATGACCAGAAGCATCCTGACCCTTGCTTCCTACGACAAGGATGCAGCGTCTACGGATATAAACAATACACTGCGGCAGTGCATTATGCTGATCGCAACCTTTCCCATGCTTGCGGTATATGCTTACCATGCCTATATGCACTATGAAAAAAACGCGAGCATGTACATCCATCGCCCTGACCCCTCCCGCTCCACGGCGGAAAACTTCCTTATGATGCTCCGCCCCGACAAGCAGTATACGGAGCTGGAAGCCCGGGTCTTAGACGTAGCCCTTATGCTCCATATGGAGCATGGCGGCGGTAACAATTCCACCTTTACGACCCGTGTAGTCACCTCCTCCGGCACGGACACCTACGCCGCCATTGCTGCGGCAATGTCCTCGCTTAAAGGTCCCCGCCACGGCGGAGCCAATATCAAGGTGATGGAGATGATGGCAAACATCAGGGAAAATATCCGGGACTGGAACGACAAGGACGAGATATACAGCTATCTTTCCAGGATGATGGACGGAGAGGTCTTTGACCGCAAGGGATTGATCTACGGTATGGGACATGCCATATATTCCATCTCCGATCCCAGAGAGCGTATATTCAAAAAATTCGTACTGGGTCTTGCAGAGTCCAAGGGCAAAAATAAAGAGCTGGCTCTGTATGAGAACATAGAGGAGCTGGCTCCTAAGGTAATTGCCGAAAAGAGGCATATATTTAAGGGCGTAAGCCCTAATGTGGACTTCTATTCCGGCTTTGTCTACAGCATGATGAACATACCCCTGGAGCTCTACACTCCGCTCTTTGCGGTAGCCCGCATCTCCGGCTGGTGCGCCCATCGTCTGGAGGAGATAGTCGGAGCCGGAAAGATAATCCGACCTGCCTATATCAGCGTCATGGAGGAAAAAGACCTGCCCTGATATGCAAAAAAAGGCTTGTCACATTAGAAAAATATTCAAATGGCTCTGAATATCATCTAACGTGACAAGCCCCTTTACTATCTACATCTGTCCTGCGCGGTGCTTGTCTACAAGCGTCTGCAGATCCTTTACTGAAAGCGTCTTTAAATTTCCCTCCGCATCAGAGGTATATGACCACTGGCTTAAGAGCCAGGTCCAGTCCGATGAGGAAAACGTTGCCTTGCTTCCCGACGCATCCGTATAATATACATTTCCCGCAGAATCCACGGGGAAGCCGTACTTCGTAGACGAAGCTATTGCAGGTGCGCTGCCTGCCGCCGCTGCCGCCGCCTCTGTCTTATTAGTGCTGCCGCCGCTCTTTGCCTCTTCGGGCTGAGCTGCCGCAGGAGCCGCCGCCTGAGCTCTTGACATGCCGTAGTTGGAATTGAGGAAATTATATATCCCCACCGCATCGGCATGTGCAAAGCCCTGGGTTCCCTTGGACTCCAGTACAGCCCTGTCTGTGGGATGATCCAAAAAGCAGTGTTCAAGTATTATAGTGGGTATTCCTACAGCTACTCCGCTTCGGATTATGCCGTAATAATCTCCCCTGTCTCCAAGCCTGGTCTTGACTCCCTTGCTCTCAAGCCCCATAGCGGTGTACTGCTGTATTAACTGCTGTCCCAGTGCCGCTCCGATCGTGAAGTTATTGCCGAACGCCGAGGTCCAAACCTCTGTACCCGTCTTATCGTGGGGTCCGGATGCATTAAAATGCAGACTCAGCAAAAGATCCGCATGGACTGACTGGGCATATAATGCCCTCTGCTCCAAAGACATATATGTGTCTCCCGTCCTTGTAAGATAGACCGTCAATCCGGGGATGTCCGCCAGTTCCGCCTTCAGCTTGGTTGCCACATCCAGAGTGAGTCCCTTCTCGGAATACGGGGGATATGTACAGCCAAGACCTGCGGAGCCGGGACCGCCGTGACCGGGATCTAAAACCAGCACGTATGCCTGAGCCCGTACCGGTCCGGCAGCTAATATAAAGAGCAGTGCTGCCGCGATCCCTGCCAGTAACTTGATCATTTTTTTCATATTTACCTCAATTAAAGCTTATCCTGAAATCCGGGACGATAGAGGTGTCTCGGAATACCGTCTACCATTATGGGTGCAACGTCACCCTGGATAAGAGGTCTTACATATGTGATGAACTCATCTGTTACGAATGTGCCGTCCTTGGTTATCCATTCCCTGGGGACAAGGCGCTCGTCATTTGCGATCTTGTGTACATCCTTGACCTCTGTTCCCGCCTGATAGGGATCGTCGGAAAGACGCTGGATAACTACCATCTTGCCGGTATCTCCCTCGTCAGCAGCCTTCATAGCAGCGCCGCCAACCTCATATGCCTCAAGTATGTCCACACGGGAGGTGCAGTGGCTTGCAGCCCTCTGAAGAGTGGAAAGCTCGATCGCCCTGGTCTTGCAGCCGATCTCCCTCGATACATAGCTTGCAAGATACCTTGCAGCTCCGGTAAGCTGCTTGTGTCCGAAAGCATCCACGTAATCCGGTGAATCGTCCAGATCGCTTACATACTTGCCGTCCTTGGTCTTAACTCCCTCGGATACGGCTACTACCACGTTGGGCTTCTTTGCGAGGATACCCTTTATCTTCTTGATGAACTTTTCGAGATCGAAAGGCAACTCGGGAAGATAGATAGCGTCGGGACCGTCACAGTCCTCTCCCTTTGAAAGTGCGGCAGCTCCTGTAAGCCAGCCCGCATTTCTTCCCATGATCTCAACGATGATGACCTGACCCTTTTCAGTCTCAAGGCTCCAGCCGTCGCGGATGATCTCCTTAACTGAGGTTCCGATGTACTTCGCCGCGGAACCGTAGCCGGGGGTGTGGTCCGTAAGAGCAAGGTCATTGTCTATGGTCTTCGGGCAGCCTACGAAACGAACCGTCGAACCGGATATGATGGCATAATCGGAAAGCTTCTTTATGGTATCCATCGAATCGTTTCCGCCTATGTAGATGAAGCAGTCGATAGCAAGCTTTTCCAATATCTCGAAAATCTTTTCGTAAACGGCCTTGTCCTCAAAAATCTCCGGAAGCTTAAATCTGCAGGAACCAAGATACGCTGCCGGGGTTCTCTTTAAAAGCTCCGCATCCAGTCCGGTCTGAATGTGCTCTGAAAGATCCACATAGCGTCCTTCCATAAGTCCCTGAACACCGTGTATCATTCCGTAAACCTTAGTGTATCCACGGTCTATGGCAGTACGGTAAACTCCCGCAAGGGATGAGTTGATGGCTGCCGTGGGACCACCCGACTGTCCGACAATAACGTTGCGCTTCTTCTTTTGCATATTA
>JAGBNT010000106.1 GCA_017634255.1 Lachnospiraceae bacterium | reverse complement strand
TGGTTCACAGGCGAACTGCGCATTTACTGCGCAGTTACGCCCCAATGTGTTGTGGTTTAAATGGGTTTTGCCCCATCGCCGAAGGCGATTTAATTGGCAAAACCCGTTACGTTCGCAGCCTGAAAGGCTGTGAACAGTAACCGCACTTGCTGCGGTTACAGGGACGACCCTCGCCCAACCGTAAGAAGGGGATTGGAAGATGCTTGGAATAATCGATGTAGGCGGCGGACTTCGCGGGATTTACGGCGCCGGTATTTTGGATCACTGTCTGGATAAGGGAATAGAATTTGACTACTGCTGCGGCGTCTCCGCGGGCAGTGCCAACCTTTGCTCCTATATTGCCAGGCAGAAAAAAAGAAATTACCGCTCCTATATGTGCTATGCCTTTCGCAGGGAATATATGAGCTTCGGCAACTTTATAAGGACGGGCTCCTATCTGGATTTAGACTACGTATTCGGAACACTGTGCGTACACGACGGGGAAGACCCCATGGATTATGAAACCTTCAGCGCTTCCGGGAAAATATTTTATACTGTAGCTACAGATGCGAAAACGGGCGAAACCCGGTATTTCGAAAAAACGGACTATAAATACGATGATTTTACCCCGGTCAAGTGCTCTTCCTGCGTTCCCGCGGTAAACAAGCCCTATCCCTTCGAAAACAGACTGTACTATGACGGAGGCTTAAGCGACCCCATCCCGGTAAAGAAAGCCCTGTCGGACGGCTGTGATAAGCTGGTGATAGTGCTGACCAGACCCAAAAACTACTACCGCTCCCCCTCCAAGGATCGCAAGGTTGCCCTGCTGCTTAAGAAAAAATTTCCGAAAGCCGCTGCTGCCCTTCAAAACCGCAGCAGGATATATAATCAAAGCCTGGATCTCGCGCTGTCGGAGGAGCGCAAGGGTCGTGTCCTCATCCTTGCCCCGGATGATATCAAGGGCTTAAGCACCCTGACACGGGACAAAGAAAAGCTGGAGGAGCTGTACCAGAAGGGTCTTAACGACGCTAAGAGGCTGGAGGACTTTATATAAGACCTGCCGCAGCTCAGTCCTCCTCCCTGACTATCGCGTGGCTTTTCAGATAATCCTTCCATAGCTCGATATACTGCGCCTTCAGGTGGATACCGTCAGGTGCATATTCTCCTGGAAGATAGCCTTCCTCGTCGGCAAAAACCGGCGCAAGGTTGAGGAAGCACACATGTTCATTCTCGGCTATCCGCCTTAGCTCCTCGTTTCTCGCTGCTACATTTTCGAGCCCGTATATCTTTGAGCTCTCGGATTTACTTTTCGTCACAGGGAAGATACCCTGAATATAGATAACAGCATCGGGCTGATAGTATTTAAGCATGTCCACCAGATTGTAATAGCTCTGGTCAAACATTTCCTCGTTTCCCCAGCCCATCTCATTAAGACCGAATTTCAGATATATCTTTTTATACTTCCCCGGCTCCGCCGCCATCATCTGATCCAGAGTAAAGTTTCCTATCGGTGTCTTTGCGATAGGCTTTTTAAATACACTGTATACGGCATACCCGCTTTCAGCATATGAGCCTATCTGATCCAGTCCCGAATAGAGCACAAAGCCCTTTGTCCTGGAATCCCCGATAAACAGGGTCTCTGCATCAAAATAATCGTCGTCTACAGAAGCGAACTCTCCGTATGGACTGTAAGAACCGTCGTCCTCGCTGACCTCTTCATCTTCGGACTCATCCTCTTCGTCCTCCCGGTCTTCGTCCTGCTCATCCTCTTTTTCGCTGTCCTCTTTGTCGCCGTCGTCCTCGTTTCCGTCGCCGGCATCCTCTTCCCCGGTCTCTTCGTCTTCGGAAGCAGAAGTCTCCTCGTTCTCTGCCTCCTGATCCTCTGCCTCATCTGAGGAAACTCCGTCGGTGGCCTGGGGCTCATCTTTGCCGGTATTCCCGGCTGCCTGCGAGACAGACGGAAGCTCTCCCTCCGGGGGAACGAATTTCACAGGTTCATAGCTTAATTCCGGTGAGAAAAACGCTTTAATGTTATGTACCGCGCTTGCAACGGGTATATCCGAGCCCGAAGCGCCGTCAAAGGCATAGCGGGGCGCAATTATCCCGAATTTGAGCAGCGCCCCGTAAATGGTCAATATCAGAGCACTTGCAAGAATAAGGATAAGATAAGGACATTTAATAATTTTTTTTGCAAAAGGTTTCCGTTTTTTCAAAGGTTTATTCAATGATCTTTCCAAAATTACGTGTATTTTTCAATGGTCTTCTTAATGTTTTTCGCCAGCTCCGCCTTAGGATCTGTGTATATCACAGCTCCTTAAAATCTGAAATACAAAAACGGATTATATACCGAATCCACCAGCAGCACCACCGAACCCCAGAATATAAGGAAGAGCAGGGCTATACCGTACCATTTTTTCCTTATCCTAAGGTATATTCCCGAAAATACCGGTGTTGCGCAGAGTATGGCGGGAACCATGAACATGGCATACTGCTTAAGGGGCTCTATAAATTCAAAGCCGGGATTATAAGTAAACATCCTGCTCAGGAAGATAAGGGCCTCGCTAAGGGACGGAGACTCAAAAAGCACCCAGCCGCACATGACTATTACCAGGGTATAGATATGAGGAATAACGGGTATCCTGTCCAGTACCTTTTTAAGGAAAAGTCTTTCCAGCACCAGAAGGACAAAGTAATACAGACCCCATACCACAAAATTCCATGCCGCCCCGTGCCAGAGTCCCGTTATGAGCCATACAATGAGCATATTAAGTATTGTACGTGCCATGCCCTTCCGGTTGCCTCCGAGGGGTATGTATATATACTCCCTGAACCAGGAGGTAAGGGTCATATGCCACCTTCGCCAGAAATCAGTCACACTTCCGGCTATATACGGGAAGTCAAAGTTCTTCGGGAACTTAAAGCCCAGCATCTGTCCCAGACCTATCGCCATAAGCGAATATCCGCCGAAATCATAGTATAACTGCAGCGAAAAGGAGGCGATACCCAGCCACGCCATTGGCGTCGAGAGATTTTCAAAGCCCTCCTCCAGACAGGTATTCCATATCCCGCCTATGTTGTTCGCAAATATGACCTTCATCCCCAGACCGAGGGTGAACTTCTTAAGCCCCTCCTCGATATTGTAAAACCCTATCTTTCTGTTCTTGAGCCTTGCCGCCACATCATTGTAGACCACTATGGGACCGGCAATAAGCTGCGGAAACATTACAAGGTAGGTGCCGAGATTCAAAAGATTGTGGGACGAGGGACACTTCTTCCTGTAGACATCTATCACATATGACATTATCTGGAAGGTATAGAAGCTTATCCCAAGCGGAAGCGCAAGCCCCGGGAGCGGGATTGAGCCCCCCGTGAGCGCATTTATGTTTTCTATTATGAAATCCGCATATTTGAATATAACAAGGGTGCCGACATTATATACAATATCCGCCACCAGCCAGAATTTTCGTTTTACGCTTTCTTCCTCCGCAGAGAAAATGGTCTCTGCGGCGAAGAAATTCACTATTATGGAAGCAACTATCAGGATAAGATATTTCGGCTCCCCATAGGCATAAAAGAACAGACTCCCTAAAAACAGGATCAGATTTTTATACCCAAAGGGAACCAGATAGTAAATTATAAAAAATACCGGCAAAAACCGAAAAATAAATATCAGTGAACTGAAAACCATTTATTTAAGAGGATATTTATCCGTCAGCCCCTTTATAATATTGCGGGCACCCTCAACTCCTGAAGCGCCTTCCAGCACCACCTTCGATATGGCTTCGGCAACCTTTTCCATATCCTCCCCGTCAAAGCCCCTTGTAGTGACCGCGGGAGTCCCAAGCCTTATGCCGCTAGTAACGAAAGGCTTCTGAGGATCGTTCGGAATAGTATTTTTATTTGCAGTTATATGTGCCTCGTCCAAAAGCTTTTCAACCTCTTTACCCGTAAGCCCCTGCGGCACAAGATTTAACAGCATCAAATGGTTATCCGTTCCTCCCGAAACTATGGAGAGCCCCCTGTCCTTAAGCGCCTTTGAGAGAACCTGTGCGTTGTCAACTATATTTTTGGCGTAGGCTTTAAAGGAAGGCTCCAATGCCTCCTTAAAGCATACCGCTTTTCCTGCGATTACGTGCATGAGCGGTCCTCCCTGTATTCCCGGGAATACCGCCTTGTTGAACTTGAATTTATCCGCAGCCTCCTGGCTTGCAAGGATGAGTCCTCCTCTGGGACCCCTTAGGGTCTTGTGGGTAGTTGTTGTGACCACGTCAGCTATACCTATGGGAGTGGGATGCATTCCGCCTGCAACGAGACCCGCAATATGAGCCATGTCCACCATTAAATAGGCGCCTACCTCGTCCGCTATCTCCCGGAAACGCCTAAAATCTATGGTACGGGCATAGGCACTTGCTCCCGCCACTATCATCTTAGGTCTACATTCCTTTGCGATCTCCAGCACCTTGTCGTAGTCAATAAAGCCGTTCTCATCTACTCCATAGGGAACGCAGTTAAAATATGCGCCCGAGAAATTTACCGGTGAGCCGTGGGAAAGATGACCGCCCTGATCCAGGTTCATCCCCATAAAGGTGTCTCCGGGCTTTAGCATTGCAAAAAAGACAGCCATATTTGCCTGGGCTCCTGAATGGGGCTGTACATTGGCATACTCACAGCCGAAGAGCTTCTTTGCCCTTTCTCTTGCCAGCTCCTCCACAACATCCACACATTCGCAGCCTCCATAGTACCTGTGAGCCGGATAGCCCTCCGCATACTTGTTCGTAAGCACGCTTCCCATGGCTGCCATTACAGCCTTGCTGGTCCAGTTCTCCGAGGCGATGAGCTCAATGTGGTCATTCTGCCTCTTCTGCTCAGCCTCTATCGCGTCTGCGATCTCGCTGTCAACCTTTCTTAACTCCTCCGCTGAATACATTCTTTCCTCCTCTTTTTTAAAACTAATCTCTATCTTCTTCCGGGGTACTCGTATTTCTTCTTCATCTGCATATGCTCCAAGAGCTTATCGTACCGCTCTTCGACACTTCCCGCAGGGATCTCCGTATCGATGGCTACCGCGATAGCATCGATAGTCCTGTCGTCAATAGTCGTCCGGATCCTTCTTAAAACCTCAAGCCTTTCATCAAAGGTTTCAGCATCCAGAAACTCCATCAGATTTTCGTTTACCCTGCCTTCCTCTTCCTGATCTTCAGCTCCCATGTTTACCTCCCGTAATAGTTTTTATTATTATCAGCTCTACTCCGAGCTCTTTGGATATCCTTCCGGTCTGGATATTATAGGCGGTTTCGGCGCAGCTTTCCACTGCCAGACGCCAATAATCCAGATCCTTTCGTTCAGAACGCATTATATACTTCCGGGCAATGTCGGGGTACAGACCTATGACCTTGCCTATTGCCCTTGCGTCGGATGAATGTACCGACAGCTGCTTTGTCTGATAGAGAAGAGAGAACTGCCTTGAAAGGAGTTTTAATATTACCTGCGGAGGCTCATTATTTTTCAGAAAGCCGTCATACAGGCGCATTGCCGTATTCCTGTCCTCATCGATTATGGCATCCAGCATGGCGTATACCGCACTTTCGAGATGCACGCTGCTGATGCTTATAACGTCCTGCTCCGTAACCTCCTCAAGGTCTCCTGTATATGAAATAAGCTTATCGAGCTCGTTTTTTAAATTATCCATATCAGTCCCTACACGGTCAACCAGAAATTCAAGGGTATTCTTCCTGATCTTCTTTCCGCTGCGTGCAAGGATGCCGGCTATCCACTTATTAAGCTGCGGTCTGTCGGGAGTGTCAAGCTTTGCAAAATATCCGTTTTTTTCTACTGCCTTATACATCCTGGAGCGCTTGTCCACATTATCTTCATCGAAGATCATCACAGTATCCGGCGCTATATGCGACATATATTCCACAAGCTCATCGTCTGCGGAGCCTTTAAAAAAGCCGCTCCCGGATATGATTATGACTCTGTGCTCCGCAAAAAACGGAACTGTATCGGCAAGGTCTATTACTTCTCTGACGCTGATATTCTTACCCGAAAATTCGGATATATTCATTTTGTCCGCCCCTGCTGCCGCCGCCTCCGTCAGTTTTTTCCTATAAAAAGATCTCAGGTATTTTTCGCTGCCGCTCAGCAGATAGACCTTTTCAAAGCTGTTGTTTTTTATGTCCGAATTTATTTTTTTCATCGCTCATTCTACCGCCAATCATTTTCTCACGTATTTTGTTTATAGTCAAACACTACCACAATAACCACCTGATGTGGCTTTGTTTACTACATCCTTTGTGATACAGTACATTTATGGGAAAAATTGCGATCTTAACTGACAGTAACAGCGGAATAACTCAATCACAGGGCAAGGAACTGGGAATAACCGTTCTTCCTATGCCCTTCACCATCGACGGGAAGGACTATCTTGAGGATATAAACCTGACTCAGGAGGAATTTTTCAGACTGCTTTCCAACGATGCGGATATTCACACCTCACAGCCCTCACCCGCAGAGGTCATGGAAACATGGAAGGGGCTGCTCAAGGATCACGATGAGGTAGTCTATATCCCGATGTCCAGCGGGCTTTCAAGCACCTGCGCCAACGCCCTCACCTTTGCCGAGGACTTCGACGGTAAAGTGCAGGTGGTCAATAACCAGCGAATATCCGTGACACAGCGACAGTCAGTCATGGATGCCATGCATATGGCGGAAAATGGTTTTACCGCTGCACAGATCAAAGAGAAGCTGGAGGAGACTAAATTTGAGTCCAGCATCTATATAACGCTGAACACTTTAAAATACCTGAAAAAGGGAGGCCGCATCACTCCCGCTGCCGCAGCCTTTGCGGAGATCCTCAACCTTAAGCCTATCCTGCAGATCCAGGGTGAAAAGCTGGATGCCTTTTCTAAATGCCGGGGAATAAAGCAGGCTAAGAATATAATGATAAACGCTATCAAGAGCGATATCGAGCACCGCTTCAACTGTAAAGATATTCATACGCAGATCTGGCTAGAGGTAGCCCACACAGACAATTACGAGGCGGCGGAACAGTTTGTACAGGAGATCTCCGAGGCTTTTGAGGGCTATCCGGTAAAGGCTATCCATGCCGACCCTCTGTCCTTAAGCATTGCCTGTCACATAGGACCCGGAGCACTCGCCATGGCGTGTACGAAGGTTTTGCCGGAGGGAGTACAGATAAAGTAAAAAAGCATCCTTAGCGGAGCGTTTTATTTAATAGGAAATGCGAAGCAATTTCCTGTTAAACAAAAGATAAGAGGGCGTCGACCTTGAACTTCGACGCCCTCTTATCTTTCTGTTTCAGCTGAACTTCCCATCGGACCGTACCTCCGTGTCCTAAGCATCCTTATCCTGATATTCTCTCTGTCGGGCTGATCTTCTCTGTTTATAAGCAGGAATTTGATTTATAATCGTGCCCCGTTATCTCGGCGATGCTTTTTTTCTTCTGGTTTCTAGTTACTGTGTTATTTACTTGAACAACCTGACTTAGCACCTCAGGTTGGTTATAAGGAGTTAAAAAATAAATTGTCTGGCGGTCCGTACCTTCCTTTCTTTAGTAGTGAACTCCTTGACTTTCAGCCGTTGTACATCGGTATCATCTCCAATTCTTAATCGGCTTTTTTGATTTATTTTTCTTCTCTCTTGTTTATGTTTGTATTATATATGCGATATATATAATTGTCAACACATTTTTTCAAAAAATTTTGTTTTTTTCTGCATACAATCCAACCACGCTCTAAATTATCTGACAATAGTCAAAAGAGTGGAATAGAGGGGGCGAGCGCGATAGCATATATTCAAATATTCAGCCTGACACACTTAGCGAACCGGAGTCGCAGGGCTCGGTGCACGATGTCCGGGGGACATCGGTTCTGCACCGACCGAAGCGAAGCGTAGATGAGCGCACGCAGTGCCAGCGACACGAGAGCCGTTTCAAGACGAACGGTGAGCTTAGTGTGTTCAGAGCCATTTGAATATATGCTGTCGCAGGAGCCCCCCTCTAGCCCCCGTCACTCTTTATCTTCAAAAAAGTCAGGTATTTTCAAAACTCCCTTTTTGATCAGTATACCTGCCGTAACACCTCCTCCTGCTATCACAGCAACACTTACGCAGATAAGGACCACAATGCCGGCATTGCTTTTTTCACTCTTTTCATCCGTCTCTCCTCCGGCACTCATAAGCAGCTTTTCCGAGATTTCCCCCGCCTGGGTATTATCCTCTCTGCCAGCCTCATTCTTAACGCTGTCATGCTCCGTATTCTCAACGCTTATCAAGCCTCCCTCATATAAGGGTGCTGCCTCCTCCGAAAGATCTGCAGCGAAATCCTCCTCTTCGCCCGCTTCCGTAAGCTCAAGCTCAAAATCCTCTTTCTTGGAATCCTCTTTTTTCCCCTCTTCCTCACTCCCCTCGTTATTGGAGGAGGCTGAGCCCTTTAATACCACTGTTTTTCCGCTTTCCGCCTCCTGTACTGTTCCGGTATCATAAGAGGAGGTCCTGGACACGGGAGACTGGGTAGAGACCCCTGAACCCACGCTGGGAGGGAGCACTATGGTTTTCGATGTATCCGAGGACGAGCCCGATCCGCTTCCAGACGAGGAATCGTCTGATTCCTTTTCCGTGGTCTCTGTCTTTTTCTTTGTTATCTTGGTCACCGAAACCCTTGTCTCAGAAACATTTCCGAGGGCATCATAAGCGTAAAAGGTATAGTCGCCGTTTACGTTTATGACAGCCTCGGCACTTGCCGCAGGGCCTTCGGAGCCTCCCGAGGACTGGTAGATGGCAGAGGGGATATTGACCGTATCATTTTTGTACCAAAGGGACGCTATCCCCGATTCCTTATCCTCAGCCTTTACCTGCAGGGTAACTGCCTTATACACTGCCGAGGTCGGGTTTCCGGTTACGGATATAGTTGGTGCCGTACAGTCTATTCCAGCTACGTTTACGGTTTCTCTGGCGGTATTATTAAATGCGTCCCTTACACATATCTCATAATCTCCGTTTCTCTCTACAGTAAAGGTATTGTTAGCCTGATAGCTGCCTCCTCCGTCAAAGGAAAAGGCGTTGGAGCTAAGCCCCGATTGCCCGTCCTCTGCCTCTACGGAAATAAGGGCGCTTCCGGCATAGCCGTTCTTCACCCCCTGCAGGGTATAACGGGCTCTGCCTATTTCCGGCTCAACGTCATCTATATTTCTTATATTTACCTCTTCCCCGATGGTCGTATTCATCAGGGCGTCGCGCACGCATATATTGAATTTTCCATTGGCGGTAACGTTCTTTACAGGCTGGGATTGCCAGCTTGCGCCCCCATCGAACGAATAACCTTCAGCCGCCATGCTTACCTTCTCGTCCTGTGCCTCTATCTTTATCCACACGTTTCCCGCAAAGGTATTTATCGTTTCGCCGGAATTTTTTGTCACCTGTCTTATAACAGGACCCTGGGTATCAAAATCATGATCCTCAACACGAATGTCCGTATGCTCCTTATTTCCCAGGGCATCGAATACATCCAGAGTCACCGTCCCGTTTTCCCGGACGATATAGGTATTGCTGTCCGTCCGCTCTCCAAGGTTCCACGAATAGGGAAGCTCTGCAAGCCCCGCCCCTCCTGTATCTACGGACGCAGCCGTGATCACGTTTTCCGATATGCAGCCCTCCACCTCATGATATTCCTGCGAGACCTCGGTGCTCGGAGGCTCGTTATCTATGTATTCACAGGTAAAGGGTGTAAACTCCACGTTATTCAGTGTATCCCGGGCTAAAATATAGTAAATACCGTTTTTATCCAGCACAAATTCACCGCTCTCCTGCCATTCCACAGCTGCAAGCTGCTCCGGCGTGCTGTTTCTTCCTGCCCTTTTTATTGCCATAAAGGCGTCATGGTCGTCGGTACAGGCATAGGCTTTTTGTGCAAGTCCCATTCCGCTGTCGCTGGCGTCAACCCTGACCTGAACCGATCTGGCTCTGGAATTGGAGGTATCTCCCAGAAGCTCATATTCATAATAACGTCCGTTGGAAAACTGTGTAAAATCCGGACCGTAGGTATCCACATTTCTTACACGGTAGGTTTCCAAGCCGGTCCATCCGTTTTCAGCCTTCACTTTGACGCTGACTATACAGTTTTTATATACGTCAAGCGTCATGATCCCAGGCTCGTTTATATCATGCCAGTCTTCGGAGCCGGTATCTATCCCCCAGCTTATCTGGAGCACCTTGTTGTCGTTAAATTCCTGATAGCTTGCTTTTACGGTCTGAAAGTCGATAGGCTCCTCTTCTGATTTAAGCGGTGTCAGCGTCACTACCGGTCTTCCGTCGGAGGCATTTGAAATATCGTAGGAGCCATCTGAGTCAACTATGATTTCTTCCTCCTCCTGCGCATCCTCGTTATCTTCCTGTTCGTCTTCCTTCTCTTCCTGTTCCTCCTGCTTATCTTCCCTGTTTTCCTCCTGTTCTTCCGCATACAGGGTTTTAAGCGGCATAAAAGGTCCTGTGCCTGCCTTTCCTCCATTATCTGCTGTGCTTCCCGTATCAATTCCGGTGCATAACAGCAGCGTAAGCAAAAAAACAAATACCTTATTAACTCTTGACTTAAATTTTTTCATCCTTTTTCTCCTTTTTTATAAACGTAGAAAGCTTTAAGACTCTCCCGTCGGTTTTGATCGTTATTGCGCCTGTATCCTTTGTCACATAGACCCTGTCGGTAAAGGCTCTGATCCTCTCCAAGGTCTCCTCGTGGGGATGTTTATATCTGTTATTCTTTCCGGCACTTATTATCACTACCTCCGGCTCCGCCTCTTCCAGAAATTCCACCGGTGTGGAATTTTTTGAACCATGATGGGCAGCCTGCAGCACATCGTATGCTCCATCCAACTGTAAAAATGTGTTTTCTTCTCCCTCGTTCTGTACATCTCCGGTAAGAAGGGCGCTAAAATCCCTGTATTTAAGCTCCAGCACAAGGGAATATGTATTTTTATCCTCAAAGCAAATACCCCTTTCAGGATTTAGGCACCTCGCCTCTATATCTCCCAGACTAAAGCGGTCTCCGCTGGCTGCCCGGTAGACCTTTGCCCCCCTGTTTTTGGCAGCTTCGACGAGTCCGGTATAAATTTCATCCGGGTTTCCGATATCGGGCATGATGAGGCTTTCTATCCTCAACGAGTCAGAGGTATCATCCTCAAGCAGCTCTAAAAGTCCGCTGATATGGTCCTCGTCAGTATGGCTTACGATACAGCAGTCTATTGTGGATATTCCGGAAGCCTTAAGAAAGGGCTCTATCCTGTATTCACCTATATCCTTTTCACTGGTGGAGCCGCAGTCATACAGACAGGTATAGCCGTCGGGGGAGCGGATAAAGATACACTGACCCTGACCGACCGACAGCATTGTGAGATTCAGACCGTTCTTAAGGTGCACGCACTGTAGTCCTGTAAGGACTGCCACGGCAGCGATATTTACCGCCCATCTTATTCGCGGCTCCTTCAACCGGGGAGCAAAATGCATCAGGGCGGCAAGTCCAAGGTAAAATACAGCTATTTTCCATAGCTCCGGTCTTCCTGTAACAACATTTCCCATAGGCAGCCTTTCGCATAAGGCACACCCCCTTTCTATAATGAATAAAACAGCTTTGCATACGGCAACAGCGGGAAAGAACGGACAGGAAAACAGCAGTCCGCTCACCGCTGTGAGCAGTGCCGCAAATAAAAGCGGCGTCAGCAGTGGTATCAAGAAAAGATTCAGCAATACCCCGTAAAGCGGTATCTGGTAGAAAAAATATGCGGTGATCGGAAAAGTAAAAACGGATATGGAAAGACTTAAGAGAAAGGCTGAAAGGACCTTATTATCGGTTCCTATAAGAGACTTCACATACGGAAACATCAGCCCCGCACCGGCTACGGCTCCGTAGGAGAGCCAGAAGCCCGCCTCATACAGCCTCATCGGCTGGGCTGTGAGCAGTATCATCATGGAAAGCGCCATGGAGGAGAGCATATCATAGGACCTTTTACAGATGTCCGAATACAGCCCCAGAGCAAACATTATAAATGACCTCATGGCGGAGAGGGGACTTCCTGTCATGACACAGTAAAGCAGCATAATTACAATACTTATCCCCGTTGACAGATAGCGGCTAAGCTTCAGTCTTCTTAAGAGCCTGTACAGACCGTAGCCTATTATGCCGATATGCAGACCGCTTATGGACAGGGCATGCGCCACACCGTTTCTTTGGTACATCCCCTTTATCTCCCGGGGAAGGGAGGTCCTGTCCCCTAAAACCATTGCATCTAAAATACCGGCTTCGTTCCTGTTAAATGCGTCCGAATATACCTTCGCAGCCTTCTCCCTAAGTGAAAGGAGTCCTTCCCTTAGCACATCGTAATCAGAGCTTTCTGCAACTATCCGGCTGTCAAACAAACAGTAGTCCTTCCCCCTTAGCTGTTCGTATGCAGCCATATCAAACTGACCGAAATTCTCGGCTCTTTCAAACAGCGCCTTTTTCCCCATAACCACCACACTGCTGCCGCATTTCGGTCGGACAAAGTCAGAAGAGGCTTCGGGAATATAGGCTATTACCCCATATCCTTTTTCATTATTAAGATTTATCTTACTGAGTTTAGCGGATATATCATATCCTGAAAGATTTTCTGGAAGCTCCTGAGCGTTATATAGCTCAAGAACAAGATTGGAATTTTTAAAGTATGCCGTCTGAACGGCTGCAGCCAGGGTTATTGTCTCGCCCTCGCTGCTTTCATCAAGATAGGGTTCGGGTCTGGTAAGAACTGTAAGGACTAATATGATAACAAGATACACCGCCGCTATTATTACCAGCGGACGTCTGATAGGATCACCTCCTTAAATTTTACCACTATTTTTCTATGATCTCGGTATTTTTTTCATACAGGCTGTTAAGGGGCAGCTTGTCCCTGAAATTTCTGTCAACGTCACCGTTTATCGAAAGCTGTACCTTAACGATACCCGGCAGCTGCGTAAGCGAATTTACGATAGAATAAAGTGCCGTTTCCTCAGAGATATTGTTGGGACTCATGGCAGCCTCGGAATCCAGGCTCACATAGCATATCCCGTCCTTTATGGAAATGCTCATCAGCTTTGTATCTGCCGGGAGCGTCGGCAATATCTCCTTATTTCCCGCATCGGGTCCTTCGATAAGCTTTTGTATGACAAGGGTTTCCTTGGACACATTCGTACTGTACACAACATCCCTCTCTACAGGCACTAGGGCATTTCCCGTAGCATTGGAAAAATACAGCGTAAGCGTCGTTCTGGAGTAGGCGTTAAACTCATTGCCTACACTATAGATAAAGGTCTCATTATTCATCATTCCGACAGGGCTTCCCTTGGAATCCATAAGCGGTTCCCCGTCTACCTCAAAGCTCACAAAATCAACATCCCCGCACTGGCACAGCGACCTTACGACCGAGGCGCGAAACAGAACCTCCTGCGACCTGCTTAAATCATTGTAGGAAGCGTCAAAATCCAGCACTGCCTTTTTTTCGGCAAATTCCGCCGAGTTAAGGCTAACGGTATTTCCAAGCACGACCTTGAGATTCTTTTTTCTTTTGGGATTTTCATAGAGGAGCTTCAGCATCTTCTCCCCGCCGGGGTCGCTCTTTCCTACCGATGCCGCGCCTATATCGTTGCCATCCACATTTACATAGTAGGCAAAATACTCCTTTGCCTCCTCCCCGTTTTTGGGGGCGCCGCAGGAGGTCAGAAAGAGCAAGCTCATTATTAAATTGAATATTACTATTATGCCTCTTCTCATGCCCCTGTCTTTGATTTAAGGGGTACTCTTACGGTAAATACCGTCCCCTCTCCCTCCTTGGAATCCGCCTTTATAGCTCCCCTGTGCAGCAGGATAGCGCTTCTGGCTATGGACAGTCCAAGTCCGGTTCCTCCTATTTCTCTGGAATGGGATTTATCGACTCTGTAAAATCTTTCGAATATATGTTCAAGTGAATCCTGGGGAATACCCACCCCGGAATCCGCAATTTCCACTGTAAAAAGCTGATGGTCGGCATCCAGCTTCACTCTGACCCAGCCTTCCTTTTTGTTGTATTTTATTGCATTTTCCACCAGATTCATTATAGCCAGCGAGAATTTTGTCTTGTCCACCTCTGCGTTGACCTCCCTTGTGCTCTCGAAGGTCAGCTCGATATCGTTCACCTGCGCGATGGGCTTTACCATCTTAAGTATCCTCTCTATGGTTTCATTGATATTGCAGCTTTCAATATTTAAATTATCCGCATGCCTGTCCATCTTTACGAGAGCCAGCAGGTCGTTGATTATCTTATTCTCCCTGTCCACCTCGTCGCCGATATCCACCATGAACTCCCTGTATGTCTCTACGGGAACCTCACCCGATGACAGGATGGAATCTGAAAGTACCTTCATGGAAGCCAGCGGGGTCTTTAATTCATGGGATACGTTCGCTACAAAGGTCTCTCTGGAATCATCGAGCTTTTTCATACGGCTCATCATGCTGTTAAAGGCATTTGTGATCGCCTCGGTTTCAAGATAATCCGGTATGGATATCGGGTCCATGTCAAAGCCCTCCCTTACAGAGCCTATGGCACGGCCTATCCTGTCAAAGGGTCGTATGAGTATTTGAGACAGAACCAGAGAGATCACAAAGGTAAAGATCGCCATGGTTATTTCAAATATTCTCGTCTGTCTTTTTAATACGGTAAGCGAATCGGTTATGGACGTAGTGGGAACCGAGGTTATCATTACCCCCGTTACCTGCCCCTCCTCGGTATTATCGGAAACCGGTACGGTCAATTCGATAAACTGATTTTGCCGGTCCCTGTTTGAGGCGCTGGCTCCTTCAGTAAAGCAGTCCACTATCTCTTTGGAGATAAGGGTCTTTCCCACCGACATTGAATATGTATCTAAAATGACTTTATAATCGCGGTCTACCACGAGAACCCGTGCAGAAAGAAATTCCGAAAGGCGGTTTAACTCCTGGGATATTTCGGAGGTATCGGAAAGGTTGTTATAGCCAAGCTCCGCAATATGATTTGCCATGGCGCGGCATCTGTTGGTGGAGTCCACAGTCTTTTCAAAAACCGCTCTCCGTTCATAATTCAAAAGCACACAGGCTCCAACCGCAAGTGACGGCAGGATACCCATGATCATCATTACCAGAAAAATCCTTAATTTCAGGCTCTTTAAGAGCCTGTAGCTGTTCAAGATACGCGGTAAGATATTCTTCATGCCTGGAAATAATAGCCGACGCCCCACTTTGTATGAACATAACGGGGATTACTGGGAGAATCCTCTATCTTCTCCCTGAGCCTCCTTATATGGACGTCAACCGTTCTTTCGTCGCCCGGATAGTCCTTTCCCCAGATTATAGTTAAAAGGCTCTCTCTGCTGTACACCTTGTTGGGATTGGAGGCAAGGAGCTCCAGCACATCAAATTCCTTGGCGGTAAGATTTATCTCCCGCCCCATGATATAGGCACGTCTTGCATCTATATCCAGCTTCATGTCTCCATGCTCTATAACCCTGGTCTTCTGCTCGGGGATGCTGCGCCCCTTGGCGGCACGTCTCATTATGGCTTTGATACGCGCCTTTACCTCAAGAATATTAAAGGGCTTTGTAATATAGTCATCCGCCCCGTATTCCAGACCGAGTATCTTGTCCATATCGTCGCCCTTGGCGGTCAGCATGATCACAGGCACATCGGAAAATTCCCTGAGCTGCTGGCACACATCAAAGCCCGAAAGCTTCGGGAGCATTATATCCAGCAGCACTATATCATACTCGTTGTTCCTAAGGAGCGAAAGGGCCTCCTCCCCGTCATAGGCGGTATCCACCTCCATGCCGTCCTGCTTAAGGCTGAAAGTAATTCCCTTTACTATATTCTTTTCGTCATCGACGACCAGCACCCTGCTCATAATATATCCTAAACCGTTATCTTGTCCTTGATCTTATTGAAGAGCCCGTCCTTGATACCCGGAACCTTCATTATATCTTCTATGCTGGAAAAAGCACCGTTATTTTCTCTGTAGCTTATTATATCCGAGGCTCTGGACTCGCCTATCCCGCTTATTGTGGTCAGCTCGGAAAGCCCTGCCGTATTAATGTTAACAAGCCCCTCCTCCGGGGATTGCAGCCGGCGATCCTGCAAAGTGCCTCCCGCCGCGTTAAGAGCTCCCGAAACGCTGGTCTCGCTTACGGTCGGAACGTACAGACGCTGCCCGTCGTTTACCGCTTCCGCGAGATTTAAAAAACTCTCATCCGCCCCGGTGCGAAAGCCTCCGGCAGTATTTATCGCCTCGTATATTCTTGTGCCATTTGCAAAGGTATACACACCGGGCGAATTAACCGCCCCGCATACATAAACAAAAAGCTCACTTTCCTTGTCCCTGGAAATATCCGAATCATCGACTATATCTTCAAGGGCATCGGCTCCCTTGTCGGTACTCTCATAATCTGCCTCAGTCTCTTCACGGAGTGTGATCTCCGCTTCAGATGCAATATCACTGCAGCCCGTTAGAAAGACTACACAAAAGAAACCAAGAAATGAAATGACGATTGATCTAAACATAGGCGACTCCTTACAAATAGTGTAAGGCGCCCCAAACTCAAGTAAGCCTATTTTAAACTTAACATTTCAAAAAATCAATGGTCTGCAAAAATTTTGTTTAAGATGCCCGCCATTTCATCGATGTGCTCTTTTTCTATGATAAGCGGAGGAACCAGGCGGAGGATATTGCTTCCGGCAGTGAGCACTATAAGCCCCTTATCCTGCGCTTCTCTGACTACATCTCCTACCGGAAATTCCAGCTCGACAGCCTGCATGAAGCCCTCTCCGCGGACATCCTTCACAAAGGGATAAGCCTTTTTCAGCCCCTCCAGCTTCTCCTTAAGGTAGGGTGCAGTTTCCCTGACATGGGCTACGATATCCCTTTCCTTAAACTGCCTTAACACCTCTTTAACTGCCGCGCAGGCAAGCGGATTTCCTCCGTAGGTGCTGCCGTGGTCGCCCGGTACAAGGGAGGATTTTGCGACCCTTTCACTCATAAGGAAGGCTCCAACGGGAATACCGCAGCCTAAAGCCTTTGCAAGGGTGAGGATATCCGGCTTTATCCCGTATTTTTCGAAGGCAAACATATAGCCTGTCCTTCCCATTCCGCACTGTATCTCATCCAGTATGAGCAGAATATCCTTTTCATCGCAAAGCTGCCTTAATTCCTCAAGGAACGAAGCCTTAGCGGGATAAATCCCGCCCTCGCCCTGCAGGGTCTCCAGTATCACCGCACAGGTATTCTTGCTCACAAGAGCTTTAACACTTTCAATATCATTATATTCGGCAAACCTGATATTGCTTACTCCCTGCCCGAAGGGCTCCCGGTAATGAGCGTTGCCGGTAACCGAAAGCGCTCCGTAGCTGCGTCCGTGGAAGGAATGTTGCATGGCGATTATCTCATGATCCGCATGTCCGTCCCTTGTATAGGCGTATTTTCTGGCAGCCTTTATCGCTCCCTCAATAGCCTCGGTCCCGCTGTTCGTAAAGAATACCCTGTCCATCCCTGAAAGAGTGCATATGTCCCTTGCCGCCTCTACTGCGCAGGTATTGTAGAACAGATTGGAGGTATGAATAAGCTTTGACAGCTGTTCATTCAAAGCCCTGTTATAATCGCCGTTCCCGTAGCCCAATGCAAAAACCGCTATACCCGCACCGAAATCCAGATATTTTTTCCCGTCGGTATCGTACAGGTATACTCCCTCACCGCGTTCCAGAACGATAGGATAGCGATTATAGGTATGCAGAAAATATTTATCTCCGAGTTCGATATATTCCTTAGAATCCATGTCCCAAGCTCCCATCCTCAGTCTTTTAATATCATTGTTCCCACGCCGCTGTCGGTAAATATCTCCAGCAGCAGACAGTGAAGCTGCCTGCCGTCGAGGATATGCACATTATTTACGCCGTTCCTGACGGCGTCTATGCAGTTTGACAGCTTCGGCAGCATGCCGCCCCCGATAAAGCCGTCGTCCACAAGCTTCTGCGCTTCCGAGACAGTTATCTTTCTAATAAACGTGGACTTATCATTTATATCCGAATACAGACCCTCTATGTCTGTAAGAAAGGCGAGCTTTTCCGCGCGAACCGCCTTTGCAATCGCACATGCCGCATCGTCCGCATTTATATTGAAGGTCTCGTAATTCTCATCCATACCTATCGGAGCCACTATCGGCAGGAAATCCTTTTCCAGAAGATCCATGAGTATGCTGCTCTCAACGGCGGTCACCTCACCGACGTAACCTATATCCTCTCCTTCGGAATAGCGCTTTTTAACCTTTAGGAGCCTTCCGTCCTTTCCGGATATCCCTATGGCGCGAACCCCGAGTTCCTCCACCATCTGAACAAGATTTTTGTTGACCCTCGAAAGCACCATCTCCGCTATTTCCATCGTGCTCTCATCAGTTACCCTAAGACCGTTTACAAACCTGGATTCTATCCCGACCTTCTCCAGCCAGCGGTTTATATCCTTTCCGCCCCCGTGAACTATTATGGGCTTAAAGCCTACGAGCTTTAAAAGGGTGACATCCTTGATGACGCTGTCCTTTATCTCCTCGCTCTTCATGGCGGAGCCGCCGTACTTTACCACTATTATCTTCCTGTTGAACTGCTGGATATACGGAAGAGCCTCTATGAGCACCTCCGCCTTCTGCTGTGCCTCAACAACATCCCTTTGCATAACTGTCCTCCTATGACCTGTAATCGGCGTTTATCCTGACATAATCATATGACAGATCACAGCCGTAAGCCTCTGCGCTGCAATCCCCCATCTTCACGTCGGATATGATCTCGATCTCCTTTTGTGAAAGGATCTCAGAAGCCTTTTCCTCACTGTACTCAGCCTGAACCCCGTTCTTAAATATAAGGAGCTCCCCGGCCGCGCTTTTTATCCTAAGCTCTATCCTGTCGGGATCAAATTTAACTCCCGAATAGCCAAGGGCACAAAGAATCCTGCCCCAGTTGGCGTCATGCCCGAATATCGCCGCCTTTGTAAGCGACGAGGTTATAACGGACTTTGCAAGTATTCTGGCATTTTTTACGCTGTCCGCCCCGACGACCCTGCTGATAACGAGGGCTGTCGCACCCTCTCCGTCACCTGCCATGTATTTTGCAAGGGTCGTGTTTACGTAGTCAAGGGCCTCTTTAAAGAGGCGGTATTCCTCGCCCTCTTCGGATATCACGGGATTGCCCGCCTCTCCATTGGCAAGGACGATATAGGTGTCGTTCGTAGAGGTATCTCCGTCAACGCTCACCATATTAAAGCTGTCGTCTATGCTCTCCGAAACCGCCTTCTGCAAAAGCTCTTTCTTTATAGCAACGTCGCTGGTCACAAAGCTCAGCATCGTGCACATATTCGGGTGTATCATCCCCGAGCCCTTGCACATGCCTCCTATGGTGACCGTCTTTCCTCCAATATCGAGCTGCACCGCGGCTTCCTTTGTATGCGTATCCGTGGTCATGATGGCGCGGTTTGCCTCAGTGCCCTTTTCTATCCCGCTTCCAAGGGCGGGAACGAGCTTATCTATGCCGGCTTTAAGCTTGTCCGCGTTAAGCTGCATGCCGATAACTCCCGTGGAGCCCACCAGCACCTCCTCCGCCTTGATCCCAAGCTTTTCTGCCGTGTACTCGGCGGTCTCCCTGCAATACTTCATTCCCTCTTCTCCGGTACAGGCATTTGCAATTCCGGAATTAACGACAACCGCCCTTGCCTGAGCCCTTCCCCGGACTATCCCGCTGTCCCATACAACCGGCGCCGCCTTTACCACATTCGTAGTGAAGGTGCCCGCGCATATGGCAGGAACCTCGGAAAACAGCAGAGCCATATCGGTCCTGCCCTCGTATTTGATATTCGCCTCAGCTGCCGCTGCTTTATAGCCTTTTGCAGCCGTAACTCCGCCTTTTATAATCTCCATAAGCCTATTTGTTAAACCTCACTATATTTTCTTCATTTAAAGTAAAATCATAATAATTCAAGTCCAGCCTCTGGGTCCAGCCTATCTGCTTCCAGAAGACATTCCCTACGTCATTTGAGGTAAAGGCAATCAGCGCAACCTTATTGACCTTCTCCCGCTTAAGCGCGTTCATGCACTCGACCACCATCTGCTTTCCGATCCCCTGTCTTCGGTGATCCTCCCGCACACAAACATGATAAAAGGTGGCTCTCCTGCCGTCATGCCCGCAGAGAATGGCACCGACTATCTCTCCGTCTTCCTCTGCGACCACCGAGGTATAGGGATTTCTCTTAAGGAATACCTCCACTCCCTCGCGGCTGTCGTCTATGCTCCTCATGGAAAAGCCCTTAATGCTCATCCACAGCTTATAGACCTGCTCATAATCTTCGATCCTCATCACCCTTATATTCATAGTTTTCACGGCACCATGGGGATACCCTTAAGCCCCTCCCTTTCATCCAAGCCAAACATGATATTCATATTCTGAACCGCCTGCCCGGCAGCTCCCTTTACGAGATTGTCGAGGGTACCCATAAGAACGACCCTGCCGACTCTCTCATCCACCTTAAAGCCGATGTCAGTAAAATTGCTGCCCTCTGTAAAGCGGCTCTCCGGGATACGTTCCTGCCCCAGCAGGCGTATAAAGAACTCATCCCCGTAATATTTTTCGTAAGCCTCCTGTATCCGCCCTGCATCGGTACCCGGGGTAAGGGCTGCGGTCTCAGTGGCATAGATACCCCTGTGCATCGGAACGAGATGTGGAGTAAAGCTGACCGTTATCTTATTTTTGCAGGCATAGCCGAGCTGTTCTTCTATCTCCGGTGTATGGCGGTGGCTCGTTACGCCGTATGCCTTTACGCTTTCGTTGACCTCGCTGAAAAGGTTGGCGACCTTAGCCCCCCTTCCAGCCCCCGAAACACCGCTTAGGGCATTGATGACCAGACTATTGGGATCTATGAGCCCCTCCGCTACAAGCGGATAGGCTGTCAGTATCGAGCAGGTGGTAAAGCAGCCGGGATTTGCCAAAAGCCTGGTGTCCCTTAACTTTTCCCTGTTTATCTCACAAAGACCGTAAACCGCCTCTTTTATGAGCTCGGGGGACTTATGCTCTATCCTGTACCATTTCTCATAGGTGGCTACGTCCTTTATCCTGTAGTCTGCGCTCAGATCTATAAATCTGCATTTTTCCAGCAGCTTTTCATTCAGCACCCCTGAAAGATAGCCCTGGGGAGTGGCGGTAAACATTACATCCACTCTGCCGGCAAGCTCGTTAAGGTCGGGCGCGCAGCAAGCCATATCTATAAGCTCGAAAAAATTTCCGTATATGTCGGAATAGTTCTGTCCTTCAAAGCTCTGGCTTGCAAGAAATTCGATCTGGACTCCGGCATGTCCCAAAAGGAGTCTTACTATCTCATTGCCAGCATATCCTGTTGCTCCTATAATACCTGCTTTTATCATTTCTCTACCTCTTTGATCTGTCAGGCGCCAAAAGCGCCTTTGTATTTTATACTTAATTTATGCAATAGTCCACTGTTGCATAAATATACATCATAAATGTATTTTATTCAACACTAAAATATATAAAAATATTATGTTCCTACCCGAAGTCTTTCATAAAGCAGTACTTTTTCAAAGCACCCAGGGGTTGTTGAGCCTGCATAAACTTTCACTTGAAAACTTGACACATTATGATAAACTAGTGATACTATATTTCTACATTTTTATATAAGGAGAAAATCGATGGCAAAGGAAAAGGTAATTTTAGCGTATTCCGGCGGTCTCGATACCACCGCGATAATACCGTGGCTTAAGGAAAACTACAACTACGAGGTGATCTGTGCCTGCATCGACGTAGGACAGGAGCAGGAGCTGGACGGTCTTGAGGAAAGAGCCAAGGCTAGCGGAGCATCGAAATTGTACATACTCGATGTCGTGGATGAGTTCTGCGATGAATATGTACTGCCCTGCATACAGGCTCATGCGGTATATGAAAACCAGTACCTTCTGGGCACCTCGATGGCTCGTCCGCTGATCGCGAAAAAGCTTGTTGAGATCGCCCGCAAGGAAAAAGCCATGGCTATCTGTCACGGAGCTACCGGCAAGGGTAACGACCAGATCCGGTTCGAGCTCGGCATCAAGGCACTGGCTCCCGATCTTAAGATCATCGCTGCATGGCGTGACCCGAAGTGGACTATGGACTCGCGCGAATCCGAGATCGCTTATTGCAGGGAGCACGGAATCGACCTTCCCTTCTCTGCCAGCAATTCATACAGCCGCGACCGCAACCTCTGGCATATAAGCCATGAGGGACTGGAGCTGGAGGATCCCTCTAAGGAGCCCAACTATGACCATCTTCTGGTGCTCGGAGTCACTCCCGAAAAGGCTCCCGCCAAGGGCGAATATGTCAGCATCCAGTTTGAAGCCGGAGTGCCGGTAGCACTGGACGGAAAGAAAATGAAGCTTTCCGATATAGTCAGAGCCTTAAATAAGCTCGGAGGAAAGCACGGCATAGGCATAATCGACATAGTAGAAAACCGCGTAGTGGGAATGAAGAGCCGCGGAGTATACGAAACCCCCGGAGGAACCATACTCTATGCCGCCCACCAGCAGCTCGAAGAGCTTATCCTGGACCGCGAATGTTACAGGGTAAAGAAGCATATGGGCGATGAGCTTGCACAGCTTGTATATGAGGGCAAGTGGTTCACTCCTCTTCGTGAAGCCATCTGCGCTTTCATCACCACCACCCAGGAATATGTTACCGGAGAGGTTACCCTTAAGCTTTATAAGGGCAATATCATTAAAGCCGGCGAGACCTCACCCTATTCACTCTATAACGAGTCCATCGCTTCATTTACCACCGGCGATATGTACGACCACCACGATGCCGAAGGCTTTATAACCCTCTTCGGACTCTCCACCAAGGTCCGCGCCCTGAAGCTCATGGAGGAAGCCTCTAAGACGGCAAAGAGCACAAAGACCGTAAAGGCTGCCAAGAGCGAAAAGCCCGCAAAGAGTACAAAGGCTGCAAAGACTGTCAAGGCGGCTAAGAGCGAGAAAGCCGCAAAGAGCACAAAGGCTGTAAAGACAAAGAGCGCAAAGACCGGCAAAACCGCGAAAAAGACTGCTTCCGGACGTAAAACCAAAAAGTGAGAACCGTTATTATAATAATAATTGTCTACCTCATAGGGATAAACATTTTCGGGTTTTTCCTTATGGGGGAAGACAAGCGGCGCGCAGAGCGAAAGATAATGCGCATAAGTGAATTTTCTCTTTTCATGGCGGCTCTTCTCGGCGGCTCCCTCGGGGAGATGATAGGAGCCAAGGTATTCCATCATAAGACCCGCCATCCGAAATTTATGATTGGGCTCCCGGTAATTTTTATCGCGGAGCTTCTGGCTGCGTTGTGGTTTATTTTCCTGTCTAACTATTCTTTTATTTTAATGTAATGAAAATATATAAAATAAGCGACATCAAAAGGTTTATGAGTCTTTTTCTCAACGGGACCCCCTTCGACGATTTTGAACTGGTGGAAAGCACCATAAAAAAATACACGACCGTCAGCATCGACGGTCATGTAAATGAAAGCTTTTATAAGAATGATGAAACACATACTCCCTACGGGGGAGAATATGTTTTATGGTCCGAAATCCGTCCTCTGTGTATGGAGCTCATAAAGGGGCGCAACACACCCCTTTATATGAAATTCGTCTTACAGAAAACCCCCTCTGCCCTGTCCGATATCACGGATGCAAAGAGCCTTGCCGAGGCCCGCTCCCTGTGCTTAAACCTGATATTTTCCGAGCAGGGGCTAAACCTTACCACCGGGGTAAATTTCACCGGCTTTTATCCTGAAAGCAGCCTGCCCGGACTTTGGGATAAATATATCGAGGAGCTTTTGATCAAAAACGGCTTAAAATTTGATATTATCTAAAAGCCCTGCAAGAGAGTTTGTGAGAGGCTTGCTCTCCGGCAGCTTATACTCATCCTTCTCCTCTTCCTCCGAGGGCTCCTCAAGCACCTTCATAGAGAGAGAAATCTTTCCGTCCGCGATCTTTATAACCTTAACCCTGACTTCCTGTCCCTCCTTCAATACCTCTCCGGGATGCTTAAGTCTCCTATTGGCAATCTGTGAGATATGCAGCAATCCGCTGACTCCCTCCTTCAGCTCTACAAAAGCTCCGTAGGACTGCAGCGACTCAACCTTACCCTCTATGATATCACCGGTCTTTATGGAGTTAAACGCCTCTTCCCTGTTAGCGCGAGCCTGCTCCTCCAATATGACCTTTGCGGACAATACAAGCTTTTTACGGTTCATATCGGCGGTTATAACCCTTACGTCCATACTCTTTCCGAGATATTCATCCAGATTTTCCACATAAGAGGTTGAAATCTGGGATGCGGGGATAAAGCCCCTGAGCTCTTCAAGATAGGCGATGAGTCCTCCGTTTACCATGCCCCCTATCTTGACGTTCACGGTCTCCTTATTGTCCTTCATTTCCTTAACCCGGTTCCAGGCAATAGTATTCACTGCCTGCTCCTCGTTCTCGACCTTTCCCGACATAACGTCGTGCTCTCCGAGCTTTTCCATGGATCTGTCGAGATCCTCCTTAAGATCATCCATCGTCTGTGCCTCTGCCATCATAACCCTCCTTATTTTCTATTTACTGTCGCTCTGGACGAGTGACAGGTTAGGTATATTACCTGAAAGCTTTCTGAAAGCTTTTCTATCGCCTGCATTGCCCTCTCATAATTTGAATCATCCATATTATTTAAAATGTCGTCCAGAACAACACATGGCTTTTCATCAGTGTAGAGCGAATCGACCAGGGCAAACCTTGCACAGAGATTTATCATATCCTGGGTGCCGGTGCTTTGATTGTTGATGCTCCGGTATGAGCCGCTCTTCTTTATCGTAATATTAAAATCGCTGTCCAGCGCAACCTCCTCGCCGGACATTATCTCGGATACGTACTTTTGGAAATTCGTCCTCATTCTTTCCATGTACTGCAGGGAAAGCTCGCTCTTGGCGCTGCGCAAAAATTCCTCCGTCCGCTGGATCAGCTCAAGCTTTTCAATATCATTTTCCTGATTTTCTTCCATGGTTTCTATATTATGCTTAAGCTCATCCGCCTCTGTCAACTCCCGGGCAATCTCTTCCAGCCTCAGATTCATCCTTGCCTCGCTTGCCACTGCGTCGGCAAAGCTCTTCCTGGCGGCAGATGCCCTCTCGGTATTAACCTTGACAGCACCTCTGTAACGCCCCGACATCATTATCTTGAACAGGATGAAAATTAGTCCCACGAAAATACAAACTGCCGCCAGCACTCCCCAGGTCAAGGGAGAGACAGCAATGCTGTCCGGACCCACAATCTTTGTCTGCGCCACCATGAAGGACGCTACTCCCGCAAGCACGAGGACTATGCCGGCGATAAGCGGTATATTGTGTCCCAGCCTCCTCCTGTTTTCTTCATTAAGCCTTTGAAGCTCATTGTCTGAGCTTTCCATCGTGCTTTCAGATTCGCTTTTAACGTTCGCCACGCTTTCAAGCTCCATTTCGAGCTTATGCTTTTCCGCAAGCAGATTCTGTTTTTCTCTGAGCTTTATCCTGTCTTCATCGATACGGCTGCGGTTTATATCTATCTTCCCCCTGCCGCCGGTTTTCTTTAAATTCCTTCGGGCATTCTCAAGAGTGCTGATGGCTCTCTCGAAGCTGCTCATATCGTTTTCATCTTCAATAAGCCCCATAAGGCGGGCATTTATGCTGTCATTGGATGAAATATCCATGGAATTATGCGGGATATATATAGTCCTCTCAAAGCCCTCGGCATCTATCCCGAAGATAGCCTCACCGACCCTGTCTCCAAATTCCTCCGTGACCTTCATGGTCTGCATATCAATGACGGTACAGCTGTCCTCACTCAGATTTTTCCCGAAGTAACGCTCAAGATGGTATTCCTTCCCTTTGTATTCAAAGGTGACGGAGCCTCCGAATTTTCCTCCCTGCCAGGGTGCGTAATTCTTCCGCAGGTCCTTGCTGTCGTATTTATCACTCCTCTTCTTTTGGTCCAGCCCGTAGAAGATAGCCCTGATAAAAGCGGCAAAGGTGCTTTTCCCCCAGCCGTTTTCAGCATTCATGATATTGAAGCCGTCGTTCAGGGAAAATTTAACGTTATGGTGTTTCCCGAAATTTGTAATATGACACGTTAAGATCCGCATTAAACAAAGCCTCTCTTATATCTTCTCTCCGGCAAGCGCCGAAAGTCCCATACTTACTACCGACTGCTTTTGCTTTTCGCTCAGGTCGCTCTCCATTACCTGCCTGATAAATTCTCCCTTTAGGGATTTATCCAGCCGGTAATCCTTCTCGGGAATATCCAGAACGACCCCTGAGTCATCGACTCTTACGGCGAAAAAATATTCGCTGTATCTGCGCTGCAGAAAGTCCACATTTATCCTGTCCCCGGCAAGATAGGTTCCCTTAAGGACAATCTTTAGCATGTCCTCTCTTGGAATGTTTTCGGTTAGACTCTCTATACCGGCATCAATGTTTTCGGTCCCCCTAAGTCCCGTTACATCCAAAACTATCTCATGTACTGTCCGGATAGCCGCGGGAACAAAGTATCTGTTCATGGAGCTTTTATCCAATTCGAGTAAAACAAAGCCCTTGGGTCCACATTCATCAAAGCCTCTTCCCTCAAGGCAGCCGCTGTAGCAGTATATTCCCCTGGAGTCTATGACCCCCTCAGAATAACTGTGATAGTGACCCAGAGCCATATAATTTATATTCTTCCCCGCCCATGCCTTTATCTTCTGGGCGTCCATCTCGCCATGATACATTACCACATTCATATCCCCCGGATAGAGCTGCGGCAGCTCCTCCGGCTTATCGGCATGGGCTACGACCACATTGCCGACTATAAACATATTTTTTTCCCCGTTAAAGACCTTTAGGTTCTCGGGAAGTGTCTTAAAGGCTCTGACCAGTACATCCTGCTCATGGTTTCCGGGCAGATAGATAAACGTTATATTCTGGTTTTTCGTGATGCACGCCATTACTACGCCCAGAGTTTCCCTTGAAACCTCCGGTGTATCAAATATATCCCCCGTGATCAGGATGGCATCTATGCCGTTATCCACGGCATACTTAACCATTTTCACAAAGCTTACCAACAGCTCGTTCCTGCGTTTAAGCGCCGTTTCATGATTGAAATTTGTCGAGAGGGGCGATTCTAAATGAATATCCCCGCAGTGAATGATGCGCATAGCCAGTTCCTCAAAATATATTTACGATTATAAGAAATCAGGGAAGACCCAAAAGCAGATATACCGCCGCACCTGCCGCACAAAAGCCCCCCGTGACGGCAAGGATCAAATTCGCCGGGAGTCCTCCGGTTTTTGCTTCTCCTGATGGTTCATTATATATCAAAACGCTCCCGAATGACAGAGCTTCAATTACTATAATATAACAGATATACCTGAAATCCTGCGAGCTGAAATTAGGTATGCCAAAAGCCAGATTAAGATAAAAGGCAAGCGCCGTAACGTAGATGATGCCTATATATATATCCGGTATCCTGTCGCGCCCCGGGATTTTTTTTAAAACCATCCTTACCGTAGCGGCAAGGCAGATAAGAGCCAGTACCGTGCCTGCCGCAAGGAGTATCCAGGCAAACGGAGTGATATATCTGTTAACCGACGTGTAGTCAAACTCCCCTGTCAGGGAGGTCTTCATAAGACTTAAGGGTATATTGTACTCGTCGTAGGGGTCCCCGTACTTTATCATGGAAACATAGGGCTTATACGTCCTTATATCAATGATCCTCGAAAGAGGGCTGTTATATATGAGCCGCTCACCCACCACCGGAGTATAATTTAACGGTATTCCAAACTTCAAATAGCTCCTTATGGGAAACCACATGCCGATCGGAACGGAGATCAGTCCGAAGATGAGATACTCCTTTAAATATTTCAAAAAATCACTGCGACCTCCCTTGATCCATACATAGAGAAACAAAAAGGCGACCGCTGGAGCGCTCAAAACCCCTGAAAGCTTTGTCATCATCGAAAGGCCCATGCAAAGAGCCGTCTTTATAATATCGGCATAGCTCCTGCTGTCGTACCATTTCAGCGCGTAATACACCGTCATCACGGTAAGGAGGATGCACAGCATATCATTATTTACCGAGCCAGAGAGCAGGATAAACGAGGGATGAAAGGCAACAAGGGCAAACGCTGCATACAGCGCCTTTCCGGACAGCTTAAAATACTTAAACAGCCTGTATGCGTAAAATAGCAGGATAAGGCTGTATATCAGGGTAAGGTACTGGATATTCTCAGTCGCCCTCGCATAGGGCACACCCATAAGGGTATTCAGCTTCAGCCATCCCGCCGCAAGTACATGGTGGAGGGGAGGCTGAAAGAAGCCCCATTTATCTCTCGGATCCGTCTGGATCAGCTTAAGCCCGTTATTATAAAACCACTCTATATAGGCAGCCTGACCCCGGGTGCCTCCGAAGCCTATAACATCGTGCTGCCTTATGTCTGTCGGAGTATATATTATATATACAAGCCTTAAGATAAATGCACAAAGGGCAGTAAATACAAGTATCCCGTCCCGTCTCTTCCTCAGCAGAAAGGACAGCAGCGCCGCTGCCGAAAATATGGCAAGGATCACCACCCCGTACTCTCTTCTGCTCATATCACTCTACAGCTCCGGCTCCTGCGCCGGTGGTTTCGCCGCCTTCCTGAGTATCGGCGGCTGCATCATCGGTCTGCCCCGAGCTCAGATACTCGCTTGCACGCTGAGCATATCTGGAATCCGGAAAGTTTGTTATCAGCTTATTTAAAAGAAGTCTGCCCTGGGATTCATTGTTGTCATGTATATAGCTTTGAGCTAGGTAATAAAGCGCCTCGTCGGAGTTCGGGGCAAACAGGACGGCATCCTCCAGCAGCTCAATGGCAGCGGAATAATTACCCTCATTGTATTTCTTCTCCCCGTCGTCAAGTGTCGCTCTTGCTGCCTGCTCTGAAACCACTCCCGACATATACTCATAGAGATTTGCAAAGGCCTCGCTTACTCCGATGGAATCCGCACTGACCGAATTGGGGTCGATATTCGAAAGGATTTCCGCAGCCCGCTTTGCGTCCTCCGGGTGTTCCATGAACTCCTGGGCGGCCTCCATTAGATAGTTATAATTATTCATAAGCCCGGAATCCGAAGTAAAGCCCGAAAGCTGCTCCTTAAGCTTTTCGTTGTCCTCCTGCAGGGCTTCCACCCTCTTTTTGAGCTCTCCTATATCGGCATTTCTGGAGGTAAGCTCATCCGAGGTCTCCTGCAGCTGGGTCTGGGTATCACTCTTAGCGGTCTGTATCCTGGCGGGCAGCACAAGAAACCACATGATAGCAGCCCCGACTATAAGACCGATGATTATATTCAGTACGGTAAAGGAGCTTCCTCTCTCCCTTTCGTTTATGGGCTGTATTATGGTCTCGTTGCCGCTCTGGTATGTAAACGCATCCTCATGGTGGAAGTTTCTGGAATCGCCGCCGCCGTCCGCTCTCTCGGACATGGCTGTTTCCACCTCCCTGAGGTAGTACTTCAGGGTGGTATTATTCGTATCGATCTTCGTCGCCTTAAGGATGATCCTTTTAGCCCTGTCCCACTGCTCTGTTTTTATGTAGCACAAAGCAAGCAGCTGGTAGGCTGCCAGAAGCTTCGGGTTCATGCTTACTATTTTTTTTAGCTGAATAATCGCAAGATCAACAGAATCTTGATTTGCGTAGCTTAAAGCCTGATTGTATTTTTTTATGGTCTGATCTATGGTCGAAAGCTTCCCTGTATTGTCCTGAAGCTCAGCCATAAAATCATCTGCAATATTTTTCTTTGACCTGATGTTTTTTGAAATTATCCATTCGGAAAGAGCCTGAACCGTCTCCCCCATTTCAAAATAAACAAGTCCCAGAAGATTCCTCGCTTCAACGTTGTTTTTATTGCATTTCAACGATTGCTTTAAGGATTCCGCGGCTCCGGAAAGATCCCTGACCTTGGCCTTTCTCAGCGCCTCGTTATAAAATGAGTTGGACAGCTTGACTATCCTTTTATATAATTTCACATCCGCACCACAGGCAGTGCAGAAATCATCACTGGACAAAGTAGCGCCGCATCTGTAGCATCGCATGGCGTTTACTCGTTTCTTCCTTCCATCAAAGCAATAAGGACATCCATCATATCAGAAACATCATGGTTCCTGATGGCATCTTCCACATCATCCACTTCAGGAAGCGGATAAAATTTCTTCAATTCTTCTTCAAAATCTATCATGACATATCCTTGATCGTATCTCTCAAGGCAGCCACCTGCACTCACTGCCGGTGTCCTGCCTCATTTGCAGGCGTTATCTCTTAATAATTGACCACAGGTCTTGCAACAAGCTGATCGTTCCTGTCGAACATAAACTCTACCTGCCGCTTGTTATCCGTGATCATCATCTGCTGTGAGCCCAGCTGTATAAGGCATCCAGCGTACAGGGTATCCGATATGACAATGTGCGCATCCTCGGTACCCTCCATATTTTGAATCAACTCGGCAAGGGCTTCTTTGGTCGTTTGCAGCTCCTTCTCCTTTGCCGCTATTTCATCCTCAAGAGCCTTTCTCTGCCTTAGCATTACCTCCGTAACGGTGCCAAGACGAGCCAGACGCTCTATCTCATAACTCTGATTCTTAAGATCCTCTATCTTCTCAATGAGCATCTTTATCTTTCTTTCATTCAGGGTCTTTTCCTTCTGAAGGCTGCTGCTGATACCGGCGGAAATGGTCGTTCTTATATTCGCGTCGTTCCCTGCATAGGAACATTCGACCCCTCTCATTCCATATGTTTTTCCCCCGACTATGGCTCCGGTTTTTCCTGTAGCGGTTATTGAGCCGACAGCCATTACATTGCAGTCGAGCAGGGAATTTGCCGAAATACTCCCCTTTACGCTGATCGTTGTATATTCTACGAAATCGGCAAGCATATCTCCCCCGCAGGAAATCTTGGAGGTTCCTCCTCCGAGTATGCCTCCCTTGACAACTATATCCTCTCCGGCTATGAGGTTGGCTCCCTCCAAAACCCCGTCGATGGTTATACTTTTCATAGCCCTGATGGTGACTCCGGGTTTAACATTTCCGTGTATTATTACATCACCCATAAAGTCCACATTACCGTATACTGAATCTATATCCTGGACGTATTCCTGAACCTCAAGTATGGACATCTTGTTCTTAGTAAGCTCGATACGCCCCGAGCGCTCAGCCACATAGGTAAGCGTCGCCGGGTTATATGAACAGCCGTTAAGAGCATAGGGCGGAAGGTCTCTTGCGGGTCTTGGCTTTACCACGACCCCCTTGATGGTCATTCCTGCCTCTCCCTTTACGGAAGGATGATAGATAGCAAGTATATCCCCTTCCTTTACGCACTTTATAACATTCATGCTTGTGTAATCCACGGTACCGTCAGCGCGGATCTCCGGCTTTTTGCTCTTTGGAACGGCATCGAATTTATACTCGAAATATCCGTCCTGCCCGTCTTTGGCAGGGTTACCCTCCGCAATGATCACCTCGCGCCCGAATATCTTTTTCTTAAGTATGGCGGCGATCCGGGATTCCTTTATGCCTACCTTAACATTATTCGCACTCAGATACTCTTCGATGTCTTCACGGGTATATTCCACACCTACAGGAGGCTTTTCAAGCTTTATAAACGCCTCCATATCCCCGTTTTTATATATCACGCTGCAGCGCTTGCCATCATCGGTCTTAATCTCCATACCTATCTTAGCCCCTTAAGAGATTCTATTCTTGACTTAACTTCCTGCATCATCTTTTCATAGCCCGACAGCTTATCCTTCTCCTCCTGAACCTTTGAGGCAGGCGCTTTGGAGAGGAATTTTTCATTGGAGAGCATTGCATTGGAGCGTTTAAGCTCTCCCTCCAGACGCTTTGACTCCTTTTCCAGTCTGGCTATCTCTTCATCTATATTGACAAGTTCCTTAAGCGGAATAAAGACTGTTACATGCTCCGTAACTACTGAAACAGCCTCCTTTGTATCTATATCCGCCTCGGCGCGTATTTCCGTCCTGGCGGAGTTAATAAGCTTTCCAAAGAAGAGCGAGCCCTTTTCGAAGGTCTTTCTCACCTCTTCATCCCCGGAAACTACGGTAACCTCCACCGGCTTGGAGGGCGCGACATTCATCTGGGAGCGGATATTCCTTACTCCCCTTATTGCCTCTTTGATAATCTCTATTTCCTTTTCTTCGGTCTCATACCCCAGATCGCTAATATATTCGCACCACGGGGCTATCATTATCGATTCGGCTCCCTCGTCTCCGGTCTCTTCCATCAGGGTGCAGTATATCTCCTCAGTTATAAAGGGCATGAAGGGGTGCAGAAGCTTCAGGCTGTCTATGAGCACCTTTTTAAGGGTATGGAGCGCGGCATTCTGGGAAGCCTGATCGTCGCTGTTGTAGAGCCGGGGCTTCACCATCTCGATATACCAGTCACATAGCGTTTCCCAGATAAAATCATTAATCTTGCCCGCGGCTATACCCAGCTCGAAGCGCTCCATATTGTCGGTCACTTCTTTTACGGTGCTGTTGAGCCGGCTCAAAACCCACTTGTCCACATCCTCCAGCTCTCCGGGCTTCGGCTGCGTTACTTTCTTGCCCTCGAGATTCATCATGATAAATCTGGAAGCATTCCATATCTTATTGGCGAAATTTCTCGAAGCCTCTATCCTCTTTTCGGAGAATCTAAGGTCGTTTCCGGGAGCATTTCCCGTAATCAGCGTAAACCTCAGGGCATCAGCCCCGTATTTATCTATGACCTCCAGGGGGTCGATGCCGTTCCCCAGAGATTTACTCATCTTCCTTCCAAGCTCGTCCCTGACAAGACCATGGAAAAGCACTGTATGGAAGGGTTCCCTGCCCGTCTGCTCAAAGCCGGAGAATATCATCCTTATTACCCAGAAAAAGATTATGTCATATCCGGTAACGAGTACATCCGTCGGATAGAAATAATCGAGCTCCTCAGTCTTTTCAGGCCAGCCCAGTGTGGAGAAAGGCCACAGTGCCGAGGAAAACCAGGTATCAAGGGTGTCCGGGTCCTGCGTAAAGGATGTGCCCTTACATTTTGGACATTCATGGGGCTCCTCCTTGTCCACTACCAGCTCACCGCAGCTGTCGCAGTAATAGGCGGGTATTCTGTGTCCCCACCAGAGCTGCCTGGATATACACCAGTCCTTGATATTGTCCGTCCAGTTGAAATACGTCTTTTCCATCCTCTTCGGGATAAGGCGTATCGTGCCGTCCTTAACCGCTTTTACGGCGGGCTTTATCATCTCGTCCATCCTGACGAACCACTGATCCTTTACCAGAGGCTCAATGGTGGTATGGCATCTGTCATGGGTGCCGACATCATGGGTATAGTCTTCAATCTTTACCAGAAGACCCATTTCCTCCAGCTCCTTTACGATGGCTGCTCTCGCCTCCATCCTGTCCATACCCTTATACTTTCCGCCGTTCTCGTTTATAGTGGCGTCATCGTTCATGATGTTTATAAGCTCAAGGTTATGCCTCTGACCTACGTAGAAATCGTTGGGGTCATGGGCGGGAGTTATCTTAACAACTCCGGTTCCAAATTCCATATCCACATATTCATCGGCGACTACGGGCAGCTCCCTGTTCATTATCGGAAGCATTACCTTTTTTCCAATCAGATCCTTATACCTGTCGTCATTAGGGTTTACCGCAACCGCAGTATCTCCCAGCATGGTCTCCGGTCTTGTGGTGGCAAATTCGATAAATCTGTCGGTCCCGATAACGGGATATTTTATATGCCAAAGGTGCGAAGCCTGCTCCTCGTACTCCACCTCAGCATCGGATATGGTGGTCTTGCATACAGGGCACCAGTTAACTATCCTGGCTCCCTTATATATCCAACCCTTCTTATATAATCTGCAGAACACCTCGTTGACCGCCCTGTTGCAGCCCTCGTCCATGGTAAAGCGCTCACGATCCCAATCGCAGGAGCTTCCCAGCTTTTTAAGCTGCTCAACTATGGTTCCGCCATACTCCTTTTTCCATTCCCAGGCGCGTTCGAGAAATTTCTCTCTTCCGAGCTCCAGCTTGTCTATGCCGTCTTTTTTGAGCTCGTTGGTGATGCGCACCTCCGTAGCGATAGAGGCGTGGTCCGTGCCCGGCTGCCACAGCGCGTTGTAGCCCTGCATCCTCTTAAAGCGGATGAGTATATCCTGCATTGTCTCATCCAGTGCATGACCCATATGGAGCTTGCCAGTTATGTTCGGCGGCGGGATGACGATAGTAAAGGGCTTTTTGCTCCTGTCAACCTCCGCATGAAAATATTTTTTCCCTATCCATTTATTGTAAAGCCTGTCCTCCATCCCCTTGGGATCGTAGGTTTTGGCAAGTTCTTTTCCCATTTTTACTCAAATTCCCTTCCGTAAACAGCCTATAACCATTGATTTATAAGGAAAAGTGAAATTTGTCAGTCTTCCCTTACGTCAATTCGTTACAGGTTCTAAGCATAGTAACGCACTATGTATCTAGTCTATTCTACGTTTCGCCCTGTATTTTGTCAACGGGCGGGTGAAGCAAGTATTTCCTCTGCAGGTTCCTCGTTACTATTCACAGAAAATTGCAT
>JAGBNT010000105.1 GCA_017634255.1 Lachnospiraceae bacterium | reverse complement strand
TCTTTGTACTGAACAGTACATGCCGGGCTATAAGGGACTGGCTCGACAAGGGTATGGACGTGGTTCCCATCTCAGTAAACTTCTCAAAAGTGCATTTTTCCAATGCGTTTTTTTACAAGCAGATAGTGGAGACCATCAAGCATTATCATGTTCCTCCCAAGTATATAGAGATAGAGTTTACGGAGAGCGTGGACGTGGCTGATAAGGAAAAGCTCGTCCAGGCTGTGGAGTATTTAAAGAGCTACGGACTGACTACCTCCATGGATGATTTTGGTACAGGCTATTCATCCTTAAGCCTGCTTAAAAATCTTCCGGTGGATGTACTTAAGATAGACAAATCCCTTTTGGATGCAAAAAATTCTCATGAGAGGGTGATCATTTCAAACGTTGTACGTATGGTCAACGAAATGAATATAAAGGTCATAACGGAGGGAGTGGAGACTCCTGAGCAGGCAGAGTTTCTTAAGCAGATAGAGTGCTCGGCGGCGCAGGGCTTCCTCTTTGACAAACCCTTAATCCGGGAAAAATTTGAAGAGAGGCTCGCAAAGGGATATTATGATAAACATGAACTCAAGGAGCGTGCATAGGAGGGCTTATGGTAAGACGGATCTACGTTGAAAAAAAGGAACCTTTTGCAGTAAAAGCGAGGGAGCTGACAGAGGAATTTAAGAATTACATCGGAATAAAAGCGGATATCAGGGTGAGGAAGCTTATTAGATACGATGTCGAAAACGTTGGTGAAGAAGCCTTTAGGAAAGCTGAAACCAGCGTTTTTTCTGAGCCGCCGGTAGATATCCTCTATGAAGAGGAGTTTGAGCACGAAAGCTCGGATAAGATATTCGGAGTCGAGGCTCTTCCCGGGCAGTTCGACCAGAGAGCCGATTCGGCTGTGCAATGTCTGGAATTTTTAGGCTGCAGGGAGAAGCCGGTGATAGCTACGGCGGATATATACTGCATCTCCGGAGACATAACGCGCTCAGAGCTGAACAAAATAAAGCAGTATGTTATGAACCCGGTGGATTCAAGGCTTGCGGGGGATAAAAAGCCGGATACCCTGATAGTAGACTACGATGAGCCCGAGGACATCAGGGTGCTCGAAGGCTTTACCTCTTTAAAGCAGGCGGAATTGAAGAAGCTCTATGAATCCCTTTCCCTTGCCATGACCTTTAAGGACTTTGAGCATATCAGGAAATATTTTGCCAAAACGGAGAAGAGGGACCCCTATATGACGGAAATAAGGGTGCTCGATACCTACTGGTCGGACCATTGCCGCCATACGACCTTCCTTACGGAATTGACGAAGACGGAGTTCGAGGAGGGCTTTTATACCGAGCCCATCAAGGCTTCCTACGACCGTTATCTCAAAACCAGAACCAAGGTGTACGGCAGGGATGACGACAGGGCGGTTTCCCTGATGGATGTAGCCCTCATGGGAATGAAGGCGCTTAAAAAGGCTGGAAAGCTCGAGGATATGGAAAAGTCCGATGAGATCAATGCCTGCTCCATCGTCGTTCCGATAGAGATCGAGGATGAAGAGGGTAAGAAGAAAAAAGAGGAGTGGCTCGTAATGTTTAAGAACGAGACTCATAACCACCCTACAGAGATAGAACCCTTTGGAGGCGCGGCGACCTGCCTTGGCGGAGCCATAAGAGACCCGCTTTCAGGAAGATCCTATGTATACCAGGCAATGAGGATAACCGGAGCGGCAGATCCGACTACCGGAGTTTCCAAAACCCTTAAGGGGAAGCTCCCCCAGAAGAAGCTCGTAAGGGAGGCTGCGCACGGGTATTCCTCCTACGGAAACCAGGTGGGGCTTGCCACAGGCTATGTGCATGAGATATATCATCCCGGATATGTTGCAAAGAGGATGGAGATAGGCGCGGTCATAGCCGCAGCTCCCAGGGCGAACGTGCTTCGGGGAAAATCCGAGCCCGGGGATGTGATAATACTTTTAGGAGGACGGACCGGACGCGACGGCTGCGGCGGTGCAACGGGCTCGTCGAAGGTGCATACTGAGCAGTCCCTTGAGCAGTGCGGAGCAGAGGTGCAAAAAGGAAATGCCCCGACCGAGAGGAAGCTGCAGAGGCTCTTTAGGAGAAAAGAAGCCTCGCTGTTAATAAAGGTCTGCAATGACTTCGGTGCAGGCGGTGTTTCCGTGGCAATCGGAGAGCTCGCTGACGGACTGGAGATAAATCTAGACATGGTTCCGAAAAAATACGCCGGGCTCGATGGAACAGAGCTCGCCATATCGGAGTCCCAGGAGAGGATGGCTGTGGTAGTCGCACCCGAAAACGTGGACGCTTTTATGAAGCTCGCCTCCGAGGAAAATCTTGAGGCTACTAGGGTTGCCGTGGTCACTAAGGAGCCGAGGCTTGTTTTAAGGTGGAGAGGACGCGATATAGTAAATATCAGCAGGAAGTTCCTGAATACGAACGGAGCAGCCTCAGAGGCAGAGGTTAAGATCACCGCTCCGGATGAGAACAGCTATTTCCGGCAGATAGTGGACGTGCATGACGTAAAGAAAACGTGGCTTGAAACCCTTTCGGATCTAAGCGAGTGCTCTCAAAAGGGTCTTGTAGAGATGTTCGATTCCTCTATCGGAGCCGGAACGGTGCTGATGCCCTACGGAGGGAAATACCAGACCACTCCGATACAGACCATGATAGCAAAGCTGCCGGTGCTTAACGCAAAGACCGATGCGGTGACGATGATGAGCTATGGCTTCGATCCCTTCATATCTTCATGGAGTCCTTATCACGGGGCGGTTTATGCCGTAACGGATTCAATAGCAAAGATAGTTGCAGCCGGCGGAGATCTAAGCCGCATCCGTTTTACCTTCCAGGAATACTTTAAGCGGATGACAGAGGATAAGAGTCGCTGGAGCGAGCCCATGAGCGCCCTGCTCGGAGCCTTTGAGGCGCAGATGAGCTTTGGTCTGCCCTCCATCGGCGGAAAGGATTCCATGTCGGGCACCTTTGAGGATATAGACGTACCTCCTACGCTGGTGTCATTTGCGGTAGCGCCGGCATCGGAAAAGGACGTTATCACTCCGGAGCTTAAGAAGGCGGGGGATGTCCTTGTTAAATTTACCATTGAAACAGATAAATACGATCTCCCGATATATGACAGGGTGATCACGCTGTATAAAGGTATAGAGAAGGCGATAAAGGACGGGGCAATAGTAGCTGCCTATGCGCTCGACGAAAACGGCATAGCTCCTGCCGTGTCCAAAATGGCGTTTGGCAATGCCCTGGGAGTCAGGATAGATGGAGCCCTTACGGCAGATGAGCTCTTCCTTTCGGAAACGGGAAACATCCTTGCGGAGGTAGAGCCTGACAGGCTTAAGGATATAAAGGTGCCCTTTATTGAGATAGGCGAGGTTACGGCTAAAGAGACCTTTGAATATCAGAAGGACAGGATCAGCTTAAAGGAGGCTTTGGAGGCTTATAACAGCACACTGGAAAAAGTGTTCCCGACAGCTGCGACCAGGGATAAGACAAAGATAAAGGCTGAGGTCTTCCATGCTCCCAAAGTCATGGTCTGCTCCAACAGGGTGGCGAAGCCGCAGGTATTCATTCCGGTATTCCCGGGCACAAACTGTGAGTACGATTCCGCCAGAGCCTTTGAGGCAGCGGGAGCTTCGGTCAATATAAAGGTCTTTAAAAACCTTTCGGCACAGGATATAGCTCTTTCTGTAAAGGAGTTTTCCAAAGCCATTAAAGAGGCGCAGATAATAATGTTTCCCGGAGGCTTTTCAGCGGGAGATGAGCCGGACGGCTCGGCGAAATTCTTTGCCACTGCCTTCAGAAATGAAAAGCTCAAGGAGGCGGTCCTTGACCTTACGACGAAGAGGGACGGGCTGGTGCTTGGAATATGCAACGGCTTCCAGGCGCTGATCAAGCTCGGGCTCCTGCCCTACGGTGAGATAATAGATGCCCAGAGAAGCGATTCTCCGACGCTTACCTTCAATACAATAGACCGCCATATTTCGAAAATGGCATATATAAAGGTTATGAGTGACCTCTCACCCTGGCTTTCAAAGGCGAAAAACGGAGAGGTATACGTTAACTCTGTTTCCCACGGCGAGGGGCGCTTTGTCGCCAGCGACGAGTGGCTAAATAAGCTTGAAAAGAACGGACAGGTAGCCTTCCGCTACTGCGACACAGAGGGAAATATCTCCATGGATGAATACTGGAACATAAACGGCTCCTACCGGGCGATAGAGGGCATAACCAGCGCGGACGGCAGGATAATGGGTAAAATGGCACATTCCGAAAGAACCGGAAACGGCGTTGCGATAAATATTTTCGGAGAACAGGATTTAAAATTGTTCGAAGCGGGAGTTGAATACTTCAAATGAAAAAGGCATTTCTGATACTGGAAAACGGAGCTGTATTTGAGGGACGGTGCGAGAGCTCCGAAAGGGAGGTTATAAGCGAGATAGTCTTTAATACCTCCATGACGGGCTACCTTGAGGTGCTTACCGATCCGAGCTATGCCGGACAGAGCGTCTGCATGACCTATCCGCTTATCGGCAATTACGGGGTATGCAGGGAGGACTCTGAATCCGACAGACCTCATGTAGATGCGTTTATCGTGCATGAGCTGTCCAGGCTCGACAGTAACTTCCGTTCCTCCCAGTCTCTTAAGGCTTATCTTCAGGAGTACGACATACCCTGTATTTCAGGAATTGACACGCGAAAGCTCACCAAGATACTGCGGGAGAGCGGAACGATGAACGGTATGATAACCGTAAACGGGGATTATTCACTGGATGAGGTCATTCCGAAGCTTAAGGAATATAAGACGGGCAAGGTGGTTGAGAAGGTTACGACCACGGGTATATATGAGGTAGGCAGCGGGGAGATTAGGATAGCCCTGCTGGATGTGGGGATGAAAAAGGACATCGCATTGAAGCTGGCAAAGAGGGGCTGCACCGTAACGGTTTACCCGGCTCTGACGCCGGCAGAGGCGATAATCGCCTCCCGACCCGACGGGATAATGATAAGCAACGGACCCGGAGACCCGAAGGAATGTGAGGGGATAATCGCTGAAGTAAAAAAGCTCTATGATACGGACATTCCTATCTTTGCTATCTGCCTTGGGCACCAGCTTATGGCACTTAGCGTAGGAGGGGATACCCATAGATTAAAGTACGGACACAGGGGAGGAAATCACCCTGTTAAGGATCTTGAGACGGGAAGGGTATATATTTCCTCGCAAAATCACGGCTATGTCGTGGACGAAAAAACTATATCCCCCGAGGTAGCGGTCCCTGCCTTTGTAAATGTGAACGACGGAACAAATGAGGGACTCAGATATATCGGGAAAAACATCTTTACGGTGCAGTTCCATCCGGAAGCCTGCGCCGGTCCTTTAGACAGCGAATACCTCTTCGACAGGTTCATTTCAAATGTAAAAAAGGCTCAGGAGAACAGATAAGATGCCTAAAGATAATACAATAAAAAAAGTCCTTGTTATAGGCTCGGGACCTATCGTCATAGGTCAGGCAGCGGAATTTGACTATGCCGGCACCCAGGCATGCCGCTCCTTAAAGGAGGAGGGCGTCGAGGTGGTTTTGGTCAATTCCAATCCCGCTACGATAATGACGGATGCTGATATAGCGGACAAGGTCTATATCGAACCGCTGACCGTAAAGGTGCTGGAGCAGCTCATTTTAAAGGAAAGACCTGACAGCATACTTCCCACCCTGGGAGGGCAGGCGGGACTCAATCTCGGAATGGAGCTTGCGGAAAGCGGCTTTCTCGAAAAGAATAATGTACGGCTCATCGGAACCGGGGCAAGGACGATAAAGAAGGCGGAGGACAGGCTTGAATTTAAGGCTACAATGGAGAAGATAGGCGAGCCGGTTGCGCCTTCCCTTGTTGTTGAAAGCATAGAGGATGGAGTTGATTTCGCAAGGAGCATAGGCTACCCTGTCGTCCTGCGGCCTGCCTATACACTCGGTGGCTCAGGGGGAGGAATAGCGGACAACGAGAGGGAGTTAAGAGAGATACTCGCCAACGGCTTAAGGCTCTCAAGGGTCGGTCAGGTTCTTGTAGAGCGCTCAATAGCGGGCTGGAAGGAGATCGAGTACGAAGTGATAAGGGATGCAAAGGGAAACTGCATTACCGTCTGCAATATGGAAAACGTGGACCCGGTGGGAGTACATACCGGAGATTCGATAGTCGTAGCCCCTTCCCAGACCCTTTCGGATAAGGAATATCAGATGCTCCGCTCCTCTGCGTTAAATATTATCAACGAGCTGGAAATAGCCGGAGGCTGCAATGTCCAGTTTGCGCTGCACCCTGCGTCCTTTGAGTACTGCGTTATCGAGGTCAACCCCCGTGTAAGCCGTTCCTCGGCTCTTGCAAGCAAGGCTACCGGCTATCCCATAGCAAAGGTGGCAGCCAAGATAGCACTGGGATATACCTTGGACGAGATAAAAAACGCCATAACCGGAAAGACCTATGCAAGCTTTGAACCGGCTCTCGATTACTGCGTGGTAAAGATGCCGCGCCTTCCCTTCGATAAATTCATTACCGCTAAGAGGACTCTCACAACGCAGATGAAGGCAACCGGAGAGGTAATGAGTATCTGTACCTCCTTCGAGGGGGCTCTTATGAAGGCGATAAGATCCTTAGAGCAGCATGTGGACTGCCTTTTAAGCTATGATTTTTCGGCTCTTACGGCGCAGCAGCTTTTAAAGAGGCTGGGGGTGACGGATGATATGCGGCTCTTTTGCATAGCCGAGGCGCTGCGCCGCGGCGTAGACACCGCCCTGATACACGAGATAACCCAGTGGGATCTCTGGTTTATAGATAAAATAGCCATACTTACGGAGATGGAAAAGCGCTTAAGAAGCGAGCTCATTACTCCTGAGCTATTAAGGGAAGCCAAGAGGCTGGAGTTTACCGATGAGGTCATATCGAGACTTAACGGAATGAGCGTGGAGGAGATAAAGGAGCTGCGCTATAAAGAGGGCATCACTGCAGCTTACAAGATGGTAGATACCTGTGCCGCTGAATTTAAGGCAGCCACGCCCTATTTTTATTCCGCCTACGAAGGTGAAGATGAGTCGGGAGAGATCAGGGCAGGTGACAGAAAGAAGATACTTGTACTTGGCTCCGGTCCCATAAGGATAGGTCAGGGAATTGAATTTGATTATTGCTCCGTCCATGCTACCTGGGCTTTTTCGAAGGCAGGTTACGAAACGATAATCATTAACAATAATCCCGAGACGGTATCCACTGATTTCGATATAGCGGATAAGCTTTATTTTGAACCCCTTACCCCGGAGGATGTGGAAAACGTGGTCAGGGTCGAGAAGCCTGACGGCGCCGTAGTGCAGTTTGGCGGACAGACTGCGATAAAGCTCACCGAGGCTCTTATGAAGATGGGAGTGCCTATCCTTGGAACATCGGCTGAAAATGTGGATAAGGCAGAGGACAGGGAGCTCTTCGACGAGGTGCTCGCCGAAACGGGAATAAGAAGACCGGCGGGGCATACCGTGTTTACTGAAAAAGAGGCGATAGATGCGGCGCATGAGCTGGGTTATCCGGTACTGGTGCGTCCCTCCTATGTGCTGGGGGGTCAGGGCATGCGCATAGCCTTTAACGACGAAGAGATAAGCGAGTTTATAGGGATAATAAACAGGATAGCTCAGGATCATCCCATCCTCGTGGATAAATACATGATGGGAAAGGAAGTCGAGGTGGACGCGGTCTGCGACGGCGAGGATATCCTCATTCCGGGAATAATGGAGCATGTCGAGAGGGCAGGGATCCATTCTGGAGACTCGATATCCATTTATCCCGCCCCCACACTATCTGATAGGGTAAAGGCTACCATAGCCGATTATACCGGAAAGCTGGCGAAAGCTCTGAAGGTGGTGGGTCTTATAAATATCCAGTTCATAGCCATGGGCGAGGAGGTTTACTGTATAGAGGTCAATCCCCGCTCCTCCCGTACTGTGCCGTATATAAGCAAAGTAACAGGGATTCCTATTGTAGATTTGGCAACAGGTGTTATAATGGGTAAGTCGATAAGGGATATGGGATATGAGCCGGGATTGCAGCCGGAGGCCGATTATTATGCGGTGAAGATGCCTGTATTTTCCTTTGAGAAGGTTTATGGGGCGGAGATAAGCTTAGGACCCGAAATGAAGTCTACCGGAGAATGCCTGGGAGTGGCGAGGGAGTTTAACGATGCCTTATATAAAGCCTTTTTGGGGGCAGGCGTAAGACTTCCTAAATATAAGCAGGTAATAATAACAGTTAAGGATTCGGATAAGTACGAGATAATAGATATAGGCAGGCGCTTTGAGGCGCTGGGATATAAGATTTACGCTACCCGCTCCACGGCAAAGGTTTTGCAGGACAACGGTGTAAACGCCAGAAAGGTCAATAAGATATCCCAGGAAAGCCCGACGGTAATGGACCTTATTCTGGGTCACAAGATCGATCTTGTAATAGATACTCCTACCCAGGGCTATGCAAAGAACAGGGACGGCTTCCTTATAAGGAGGACCTCGATAGAGACCGGAGTGAATTGTATTACAGCTCTCGATACCGCCAAGGCGCTGCTTAGCAGCATGGAGGCGGAGGAGTCAGAAAAGGAGCTGGAGCTTGTGGACATTGCTTCTATTCAGGCAAAAAAATAATAATGAAGTTTAAGATCAAGGATAAGGAAAAAAGAAATTTCAGCAATGAGTGCGAGGCGGTCTTGGCGGATATAAAGGAGTCCGGGGAAAGACCGAGGCTTTTGCTGCACGCCTGCTGCGCCCCCTGTTCAAGCTATTGTCTGGAATACCTTGTCCCGTATTTTGATATAACTGTTTTCTTCTATAATCCCAATATGGACACTAAGGAGGAATTTGTGCGCCGTTCGGCGGAGCTCGAGCGTTTCATAGATTCTTCACATATGGATGTTAAGGTAACGATAGAGCGCTATTTTCCCCAGGAATTTTATAACGCGGTGAGGGGGTTTGAGGCTGAGCCGGAGGGGGGAGAGCGCTGTTTTAAATGCTATGAACTGCGCCTGCGGGCGTCCGCTGCATATGCGGCAAATAATTCTTTTGACTATTTTACCACCACCCTATCCATAAGCCCCCATAAGAATGCGGCGGTTTTAAATGAAATAGGGGAAAGGTTGGGCTTTGAATACGGGGTGCGCTTCCTGCCTTCGGATTTTAAGAAGAAGGACGGTTTTAAGCGCTCCATTGAGCTGTCAATGCAGTACGGTCTTTACAGACAGAATTACTGCGGCTGCGTGTATTCAAGAGAAGCTTCGCCGGCATAGGGTGACATTATAGAGGAGAGATAAATAGCGGAGGTTATAAATGCAATATTTACTGGAACTGCTTTCGGAAGAGGTATCCAAGGCATTTGAGCTTGCAGGCTATCCTGCAGCTGCGGGCAAGGTAAGTCCTTCCAACAGACCGGATCTTTGCGAATTTCAGTGTAATGGTGCAATGTCTCTTGCAAAAGAGGCACATAAGGCGCCGCTGTCTATAGCAGCGGAGGTGGCTGAAAGGTTAAAGGACTCTGAGATATTTTCAGAAGCAGAGGCTGTAAAGCCGGGCTTTCTAAATATGAAGCTGAACGAGGGCTATTTAAAGTCCTATCTGGATGAGATGGCAGCCTCCAAGCTGGGACTTATACCCGTAGAAAAGCCGCTTAAAATAATCATAGATTACGGCGGCCCGAATGTTGCAAAGCCGCTTCATATAGGGCACCTTCGAAGTGCGGTTATCGGGGAGAGCGTAAAGCGCCTTGCCCGCTATGTCGGAAATGATGTGACAGGAGACATTCACCTTGGGGACTGGGGGCTGCAGATGGGGCTCATCATTCATGAGCTCAGCATAAGGAAGCCCGAGCTTTGCTATTTCGATGAAAATTATACGGGGGAATATCCTGAGGAGCCCCCCTTTACATTGACGGAGCTGGAGGAGATATATCCGACAGCCTCGAAAAAATCCAAGGAGGACGAGGCTTATAAAGCTGCCGCCATGGAGGCTACGTTTAAGCTGCAGAAGGGGGTACCCTCATTTACGGCGCTGTGGAAGCATATTATGAACCTCTCCGTTGCGGATCTGAAAAAGAACTATGAGAGGCTAAACGTCTCCTTTGACCTTTGGAAGGGAGAGTCGGATGCGGATAGGTTCATACCGGACATGGTGGAAAAAATGAAGGCAGACGGCTTCGCCGTGGAAAGCCAGGGAGCCCTTGTCGTGGATATAGGCAGAGAGGACGATAAGAAGGAAATGCCTCCCTGCATGATACTTAAGTCCGACGGAGCGGCTCTTTATACCACAACCGATCTGGCTACACTGGTGGACAGGGAGCAAAGCTATAAGCCCGACAGGGTAATATATGTCGTGGATAAGAGGCAGTCCCTTCATTTTGAGCAGGTGTTCAGATGCGCAAAAAAAACGGGCATAGTTCCGGACAGCACACGGCTGGATTTCCTTGGCTTCGGCACCATGAACGGACCGGACGGCGGTCCCTTCAAGACAAGGGACGGGGGAGTCATGCGTCTTGAGGTGCTTTTAAACGACGTATACGAGGAAATGCTTAAAAAGATGGAGGAGAGCGACCACGAGCTCAAGGGAGAAGAGGCAAAGCAGGCAGCAAAGATAGTGGCGCTCGCCGCGATAAAATACGGAGACCTTTCCAACCAGGCTACTAAGGATTATATTTTTGATATAGATAAGTTTACCTCCTTTGAGGGAAATACCGGACCCTATATTCTTTATACCGTCGTCCGCATTAAGTCCATTTTGCGCAAGTATAAAGAAAAGGGCGGAAAGCTTGAAGGACTTAAATTGAGGGAGGCGGCTTCTGCGGAGGAAAAGGCGTTCATGCTTACGCTTTCGGGCTTTAACAGGATGATGACCGGAGCTTACGAGGAGCTGGCGCCCCACCGTGTATGCGCATATATTTACGAGGCTGCAAACGAATTTAACAGGTTCTATCATTCCACAAAGATATTGTCAGAAACAGACAGGGAGAAGCAGGAGGGATGGATAGCCCTCCTTGAGCTCGCCAGAAGAGTTTTTGAGGAATGTCTGTTTGTACTGGGAATGGAAGCGCCGGAGAAGATGTAAACAGGACCTAAGAAGGGAAGATTTGATGGGAAACAGCAAATTTATAGAGGACTTTGAGGTGTTGTTTGAAGGAGAGGCTCTCTATGAAAACGGGCAGGCTTTAGGTTCAGAGACCGCGGGTGAGGATTACGCGGATGAGGAATACGCGGATGAAGACTATGCCGGGGAAGAGCTGGAAGAGGAGTACTATGAAGAAGAGTACGACAGCGAAGAGTATCCTGACACAGAGGAGACCGGCGAGGATCTAAGCGGAGAAGCTGCGGCTGCTTACGATGAGGCAGAAGAGGAGACCCAGGAAGAGGAGACTCAGAATGAGGAAGCTCCTGAACCGGCAAAGGCACCGGCTAAGGCAAAAAAGCCGAAGAAGGCCAAGGTGAAGGAGAAGGCACATAAGTCCGCTTCAAAACCCAAGCCCAGGAAGAAGAACCACCTTAAGAAGTTTTTAAAGATATTTATTCCTTTGTTCATTCTTGTTGCAGGGGCACTCATCGGCTTATATTTTTATAAGCTGGGCAAGATTAATGCCGCAAAAGCCATGGCGGAAAGCGGAGTAGAGATGTCCGATGTCCAAAAGCAGGACATAAGCAATTCCGTCGCTGTCACGGGTTCCATCGTTGCCAATAAGACCAGGGACGTATCTACCCTTGTCAGCAATATAAAGGTGCAGACGGTTGATGTCGAGGTGGGAGATTACGTAACGAAGGGCGATCCCATTTGCACCTTCGACAAAGAGGCTATAGAGGGTAAGATAGAGAGGCTCCAAAATGAGATGTTCGTTACAGCGTCCAAGGCACAGATAAGCCAGATGGAGGCAAATACGAAGCTGGCGTGGACTCTTCAGGATTCTGTCAATTCCTCTATTGAGAAGGAAGAGGCTGTTCAGGCTGCAATACGGGATTATAACGCCGCCGAGAGAAATCTCGGGGAGATGAAGAAACAGCTCGAGGAGGCACAGGACAAATACGATGACGACGACAGCGATGCCAATGAGAGGGCTCTTCGTCAGGCTGAGCTGTCGGTGGCGAGCGCAAAGGACAGTGTGCAGTCTTCCATAGAGCGCTATAATTCCGCCATCAGGGCACAGGAGGAGAATACAAAGCAGGTATCAAGGACAGTATCCCAGAATCAGGAGTCCATAATAAATACCAATCTGGATGGGCTAACCACCAATGACAGCTCGCGTACAGAACTTACCGAGCTGGAGAGGCAGCTTGCCAACTGTGAAGTCGTTGCCCCCATAAGCGGAGTCGTTACCAGTATTTCAGTGGCGGAGGGCGACGAATACAGTGAGAAGTCCACTATCTGCGTAATACAGGATGATTCCATATATAAGATCAAGGGAACTGTGGACCAGTATGATATTGCTTCTATAAAAGAGGGACAGGAGGCTATGGTAAAGACCAATGCCACCGGAGATGAGCAGTTGGAAGGAACCGTTACCTTTGTTGCGATAGTACCCCAGTCCTCATCCTCATCCTCAGGTTCCTCAGGCTCCTCGGGATCTTCAGCCGCTTCCTCGGCTACCACCTCATCTACAAGCTATGAGGTTGAGATAACCCTTAAGAATAAGGATCCCAGACTCAGGATAGGAATGACGGCAGAGACCTCGATAATCATAGATAAGAGGACCGGAGTTTACACGGTTCCCTATGATTGCGTAGAGACCGATCCCGACGGAAAGACCTTTGTAAACGTGGTTGAGGCAGGTCAGGCATCAGCCGAAGCAGGTGCAGGTCCCGATGGGTCGCCGGAGGGAAAAGCCGGACAGCATGGACCCGACAGCGAGTATTCCGGGATAGGCGGCTTCTTTAAGGTGATCTTCTCCAATCCGGAGATGGAGGCGGCTATGGGCGGACAGGCTCAGAGTGTTCCCTCGAGGAAGGTTCAGGTCAAGGTCGGACTGGAGACGGATTATTATGTGGAGATCATTTCGGATGAGATCGAGGAAGGAGACCAGGTGCTGATGGTCAGTGGAGATACCATGGAGACAGGACACGGCTTCGACGACGGTCTCTCGAGCGACCATAACGACGGAGGAGAAGAGCCCTTTTAATGGACGCTATAGTTGACGCGAGAAAAATATATAAAAGATATTATATAGGTCAGCCCAATGAGCTGGAGATACTCCACGGTGTAGATATCAAGGTTTATCCCGGGGAATTTATATCAATCGTCGGGGCTTCCGGTTCGGGGAAATCCACTCTTATGAATATCCTCGGAGTCCTCGACAAGCCCACGGAGGGCGAGTATTTCCTGGACGGAGTAGATATCAGCAATTCGGATGACAGCGAGCTTTCTGCCATAAGAAATAAAAAGATAGGCTTTGTGTTCCAGACCTATAACCTTATATCCCGGCAGTCGGCGCTTAAGAATGTGGAGCTTCCGATGCTTTACGCGGGCATGGGCGGCAGGGCAAGGACAAAGCGCGCCAAAGAGCTTATGGCAATGGTGGGAATGGAGGACAGAATGGACCACAATCCCGACGAGCTCTCGGGAGGACAGAAGCAGAGGGTTGCCATAGCCCGCGCCATGGGCAATGACCCTTCTATGATCCTTGCGGACGAGCCCACCGGAGCTTTAGATACCAAGACCGGCAGGATGGTCATGGACATTTTTCACAGGCTGAACGAGGAGCATGGGAAAACCATAATCCTTATCACCCATTCTCCCGAGCTGGCGGAAGAGACCCAGAGGATACTGACCCTAAGTGACGGAGTTATAATAGGAGAAAGAGAGGGCAGAGGCTATGCTGGTGCTTGAGAATATATTGCTGGCGCTTAACGGTCTTCGCGCCAATAAAACAAGGTCCGTACTGACGATGCTTGGCATAATCATAGGTATCGCCGCAGTTATCGCCATCATGACCATAGGTACTTCCCTCACCAGCTCGGTCACTAACCAGATGAACGATATGGGTGCTTCCAATATCACCGTGGGTGTCCAGCAGAAGGCCAGCGACTTAGAGAAGGATGGGAGCGGTATGGTCTTCAGAAGAGGACCGCAGCGTGAGGAAATGAGGGATGAGGATTATCTGAGCGGGGAGATGATCGACGACATCATGATGAGGATGGACGATGAGTTGGATGTGGCGCTGCGCCGGAACGATCTTGGAAGTGGTTCGATATCAGATAAGGACAACAAGGGGTCAGTCAATGTGTACGGCGTAAACAACGATTATATCAAAAACCAGAAGCTGGAAATGGTTGTCGGCAGGATATTTACGCAGAGGGACCAGGATCAGGCAAGGAAGGTCATAGTCGTTTCTGACAAGCTCATAGACGACGTATTTAAAATAGACTACGAAGAGGCTCTGGGAAAGCAAATAACGGTCGTTCTTGATAATAAGTACAAGCACTATACGATAGTAGGCGTGTATCACTATGATTCAAACAAAGAGATGTATTCCTTTTCGTCGGACAGGGCGACGGATATGTATCTTCCGCTGCTGACCGCCTTCCATGAAAATCATACGAGGGAAAGATACCGGGATCTGGAGATCACGGTTCATGATACGAACAATGTGGATAACACTATAAAGGAGATCGAGAGATACTTAAACGGCAGATACTTCAGGAATAATGAGAGCTTTGAGGTCGTGGGCTTCAGTATGGCATCCATGATAAAGTCCTATACCGAAATGATGGGGACAATGTCGTTGGCGATCTCTGTTATTGCAGGCATCTCTCTTTTAGTTGGAGGTATCGGCGTCATGAATATAATGCTGGTATCCATTCAGGAGAGAACCCGGGAGATAGGCACCAGAAAGGCACTTGGAGCTACAAATTCTTCCATAAGGATGCAGTTTATCGTCGAGGCAATAGTCCTTTGCATCGTAGGAGGGCTAATCGGGATACTTATCGGTCTCTTAGCAGGTTATTTTGCCACACCTATCATAGACGAGGAGGCGAAGTTTTATCCCCCCATAAACGGTATTTTCATGTCTGTGGGCTTCTCAGTTGCGGTAGGTGTCTTCTTCGGCTATTACCCTGCCAACAAGGCAGCAAAGATGAACCCCATAGATGCGTTAAGGTATGAGTGACATCATTCGAATGTCATTTCCTCCTCCTCATATTCGCCATCCTCTTCCTCGGTTTCTTCGATAATTTCCTCCTCAGTCTCCTCTGGAATGGCTTCGAGATCCTCGCTGAGGTCTTCTTCTGTATACTCCTCTTCCGGAGTCTCCTCGGCAGCTACCTCCTCGTAGTCTTCGGAGACTGGTTCATCCGCTATCTCCGGCAAGGCATCTTCGGAGATGACTGCTTCTTCGGGCTCTTCAATCAGCTCCTCTTCCTCTGCCTCCTCAACAGGTTCCTCCTCTTCCTCAACTGCCTCTGCCTCCTCTTCCGAGCCGTCGGAGAGGATATAGCCGTACTCGCTTTCAAATTCCGGATAGCCGTGCCTCGCGCAGAGGGCAAGGAGCGTATCGGTATCGCTGTTCTCGATGTCGAGCATGATATCCTCGTTGGCGATGGTAAAGTCCCATTCATCCATGCGCAGGTATTCAAACCAGGTGGCTATAATCCCGGGGTCGGCTGTAAAGGGCTCTATGATATCATCATAGTATTGGATTTCCTCTGTCTGGGTAATGTCTTTTCTGACCTTATTCAGGTTGACCTTCGTTCCGGTTTCCCTCTGTATATAGGTTTCAAACAGCCCGACGGTCCTGGAACGGTTAATTGCACGTGTGAGCGGATTCGGAGCCCAGCCGGTCAAAAGCATGACGATAAGGAGTATCGTGCACAGGAGAACTACTGAGAGTGCGGAAACTGTTATGATGAGCGGAAGCTTGCTGCTGCCTTTGGCATTTTTGCCTCCGCTGCCTCTAGCTTTGTTTTCGTTCTGCTGCTGTTTAAGTCTTTTTTTATATGCTCGTTTAGCCTCTATGGCGTCCAGATCCAGATAGATATCCCAAATACTCATATAATTGCCCCATTGGAGTTAAAAAAGTTTCCGATTTATTTTACGCTAAACTTCCCTTACGTTCAACTGTCAATCTGTGGACAATTCCTGGATAGATTCCAATTCTTATAAAACTCTGCCATTTGAATAACTTAAAGCGTATATTATAATAGAACAACAAATGGTTTCTGTTTCAAAATAGACGGAGGGAGTTAAAAATGAATAACAAGAATATGTTAAATGATGATAGTCTCGACAATGTAAGCGGAGGTTATCTTTTCAATTCCAGCAATATCATAGGTGCTGACGAGAAGCATCAGTGGGAGGTGATCGACAACAAGGGCGATGTCAGGGGCAGATTTTCCAACTACGACGAGGCATGCCGGAACGCCGCCGCGATGGGCTTCTCCACCGACGCCATCGGCTGGGACGATCTCTGCACGCTAAGGCAGCAGAATGGAAAATAAAAGCGCAGAGGAACTGTTCTAGTTCAAGAGTAGCCCTTGATTTTTGCCTATTGCAGGGGAAACCTGGCCGGATTGAGCAACTGAGAGCGTCTGGCGTTATTTGATTTATACTGAGAATTATTCCCTGAAAAGGATTTTATATAAATCTCATTGAGAATGTTTCCTCAATATGATAAAATTCTCAATAATAATTAAAATTGAGGGGCGTGCCATGATCAAACGAGAAAAATATATAGCTCCAATCAGAAGTTTCTATAATAGCGACCTTGTTAAAATCATTACTGGTGTCAGAAGGTGCGGTAAGTCCGAAATACTGAAACAGATCAAGGCTGAAATTGCAGGAAAGTCAGATAACATTATCTATCTGAATTTTGAAGACCGTATCGTCACAGAGCAAATTCAGGAATGGAAAGATATTGTTTCATATATTGAAAACAATAGAAAGAATGGCTTCTGCTATGTGTTTCTTGATGAAGTGCAGGAAATTGATGGATGGCAGAATGCCTGTAAAACTTTACGATTACGGGATTGCTCGGTTTTTATTACCGGATCAAATTCAAAACTTCTTTCAAAGGAATTTACAAGAGAGCTGTCCGGAAGATATGTTGCATTTAGAATACGTCCATTCGTTTACAAAGAAATTCTTGAATATGCAAAAGAGCTGGGGAGAGACATTTCCATATCCGATTATCTTATATGGGGCGGGTTTCCAAAAAGACTCGAATTCCAGGGAGAAGAGGAGCTTAGGATATACCTCAATGATCTTGATAAAACCATCGTTGAAAATGACATTATAAACAGATACAAGATTCAAAAAGTCAACGAATTTCGCAAAGTTGCCAGCTTTACTTTAATATCAAATTCAAGGATATACTCAGCTAAAGCTATAGCCGACTATATGAAGGGCAACAACAATCAATGCAGCAGTAATACGGTTCAGAAATGGATATACTACTTAAGCGAAGCATATATAATTGATCAGGCTGACCGATATTCAAAAAAGGCAAAGAAGGTTTTGGAGAACAGTCACAAGCTATATAACTGTGATGTAGCTTTAAATTCAATAAGATGCATTAATAACAGATACGACCTGACACATAACCTTGAAAATATCGTATATAACGAGCTTATATACATGGGATATAAAATAAGTGTCTATGACAATAACGGCAGGGAGATTGATTTTCTTGCTGAAAGCGGAAACTACAGATACTTTATTCAGGCAGCCTACAGTGTTGCAGAAGATAAGGCATATCAGCGCGAAATGTCTGCTTTTAACGGTCTTAATCAGGTAGATACTAAAATACTGATAACCAATGACGATATTGACTACTCTACCAGCAACGTAAAGCACATAAAATTAAAAGATTTTCTTCTAATGGAAAGCTTAGAAAAATAACCTTAACTCAAGTTCTTCTTTAACTTTTTTGGAGGACTTATGACTTATTCAATTACCGATCTGTCGAAAAAATTTGACCTGCCCACTTCCACTATCCGTTATTATGAAAAGATCGGGTTGCTCGAAAACGTTGAACACGCAAATTCCTACAGGTGGGTCTATAATGACTCCCACATAGACCGTCTTATTCCATAACAAATGTATCCACGCCATTTACTATCACATCGCCCTTTTGCGAGTCTGCTTGGGATACCGGTTATTTTAATGAAGAAACTTGATTTCCTCTAGTCTCTTGATTACTTCTTCGTGCATCAAACTCTTTCCTGTAGCCATATCTTTGTAATGATTAGACCAAGATCCATCTTCATGAATCGTAGCTTCTATTCCTAATTGCATAAGACGAAGCTTTATATATTCATTATCACCTTCACGAAAAAGACCGCGCAATTGCAAAGTTTCTTTCCACGACCCGCCGCTCACATTTTCCAGTTCGTCATCGTTTCTTTTCATCATATCCTTATCCATGCCGCACCTCCCGGGCAAATCCCCATATATTATATTATACGCACCGGAAAAGAAAATGGCAATGAAAAAAGCACCCAGAGGTGCCTGTTCACAGGCGAACTGCGCATTTACTGCGCAGTTACGCCCCAATGTGTTGTGGTTTAAATGGGTTTTGCCCCATCGCCGAAGGCGATTTAATTGGCAAAACCCGTTACGTTCGCAGCCTGAAAGGCTGTGAACAGTAAC
>JAGBNT010000104.1 GCA_017634255.1 Lachnospiraceae bacterium | reverse complement strand
TTACTGTTCACAGCCTTTCAGGCTGCGAACGTAACGGGTTTTGCCAATTAAATCGCCTTCGGCGATGGGGCAAAACCCATTTAAACCACAACACATTGGGGCGTAACTGCGCAGTAAATGCGCAGTTCGCCTGTGAACAGTAAAAAAATTATTCACTAAAAATCTCTAACCTCACCCTATATTTTTAAGGAAATCCTCATATGCCAGGCGGATGCCGTCGTCGAGCTCGGTTTTGTAGCGCCAGCCCAGCGCGGCAGCCTTGGAGACATCGAGCAGCTTTCTCGGGGTGCCGTTAGGTTTTGAGGTGTCCCACTCGATGCTGCCGCTGTAGCCAACCGTTGCAGCCACCTTTTCCGCCAGTTCCCTTATGGTAAGTTCCTTGCCTGTGCCTGCGTTGACGGTCTCCTCTCCGTCATAATTCTCCATCAAAAACACGCATAGCTCCGCGAGGTCGTCCACATATAAAAACTCCCGCAAGGGCGAGCCGTCTCCCCAGCAGACCACCTTAGCGTCCCCATTTATCTTAGCCTCGTGAAAACGCCTTATCAGCGCCGGCAGAACATGGCTCCTCTCCGGGGTATAGTTGTCCCCGGGTCCGTAAAGATTGGTCGGCATCACGGAAATATAGTCCGCCTTGTACTGTCTCTTTAGATAGGCACAGTATTTAAGACCGGAAATCTTTGCCAGCGCATATGCCTCGTTGGTCTGCTCCAAAGCAGAGGTCAAAAGCGCCTCCTCTCTTATGGGCTGCGGGCTCATCCTAGGATAAATGCATGATGAACCCAAAAATTCCAGCTTCTTTACCTGATGCTCAAAGGAGGCATGGATGACGTTCATCGCTATCATCATGTTCTCATACATAAAATCCGCGGGAAAGCTAGAATTTGCCCCTATCCCGCCGACCCTAGCCGCCGCCAGGAATACGTACTCCGGTTTTTCCGCCGCAAAGAACTCCTCTACCTCCTTTTGCCGCAGCAGATCCAGCTCGCTGTGGGAGCGTGTGACTATATTTTCAAAACCCCTTTTTTTCAATTCCCTTACTATAGCCGAGCCGACCATACCCCTGTGCCCAGCCACATATATTTTAGAACTCTTCTCCATTTATTTTATAACTCCCTTCTCAAGGTATTCCTCCAGGTTGAGCTTCACATATTCGCCTGCCCTTTCCGCCTCAACCTGCCTTAGATCGTGCCTTGCCATCCTTGCCACCAGCTCCTCAAAGGAGGTGGAATCCGGTCTCCAGCCCAGCTTCTGCCTTGCCTTTGCAGGATTTCCCAAAAGATTGACGACATCAGTAGGTCTGTAAAAGTCCTCCGAGACCTCTATAAGAACCTTTCCCGTATTCCTGTCTATTCCCTTCTCATCTATGCCCTCGCCCTTAAATTCAAGCTCGATCCCAACCTCCTTAAAGGCAAGCTCGCAAAATTCCCTGACAGTATGCTGAACTCCGGTAGCAATGACAAAATCCTCCGGGCTTTCATGCTGAAGCATTAAATACATGCACTCCACATAGTCCCTGGCATAGCCCCAGTCCCTCTTGCTGGAAAGGTTTCCAAGCAGCAGCTTCTCCTGTTTGCCCAGCTTTATGCGGGCAGCCGCGAGAGTAATCTTTCTCGTAACGAAGGTCTCTCCCCTTCTTTCGGATTCATGGTTAAAAAGTATTCCGGTACAGGCAAACATCCCGTATGCCTCCCTGTATTCCCTTACTATCCAATAGCCGTAGAGCTTTGCTACGGCATAGGGGCTGTATGGGTGGAACGGGGTATTCTCATCCTGGGGAACCGCCTCGACCTTTCCGTAAAGCTCCGAGGTGGAAGCCTGATATATCCTGCAGGTCTCTGTCAGTCCGCAGTGGCGCACCGCTTCCAGGATCCTTACCGCTCCCACGGCATCCACGTTAGCCGTATATTCCGGTACGTCAAACGAAACCTGTACATGTGATTGTGCCGCCAGATTATAAATCTCATCCGGTCTTACCTTTCCCACAATGGCTATAATGCTCATTGAATCCGTAAGGTCTCCGTAGTGCAGATGGAAATTTTTATTTCCCTCCAGGTGGGATATCCTCTCTCTTCTGTCCACGCTCGACCGCCTGATGATCCCGTGTACCTCATATCCCTTATCCAAAAGAAATTCCGAAAGATAGGAACCATCCTGCCCCGTAATTCCGGTTATAAGCGCTTTTTTACTCATATGACTTCCTCCTAGAAATGTACCTTTTCAGAACACCCTTAGGCTCCGAACGGTTACCGACAAATTTTCATTTACAGATCAGTGCCGCTGATATACGCATATTTTATTTTATGCTCTTATATATTAAAATAGACAATATTGTGATAAATTAGCACAATATTGACATTGACTTTATACTAGGAAGTAAGGAAAAATATTTCACTGGATATGCATGTAACTAAAGCCCATTACACTCCGGAAGCACTTAAAGAATAGCCCGGATGCACGAAAGGAAGGTCTATGGATAAAAACATCTTTGAAGGAAATACCGTCCGCTCCAGGCGGATAATCCACACCCCCAGCAGCTTCGCCAAAAGCAGCCTTATCTGGCTGCAGGAAACCGGAAGCCTGCAGGCAAAAAAGCAATACACAAGCAAACGTGAAGATCTAATCTCCTACCTGGTATTTATCGTCGTTTCCGGAAGCGGCACTTTAAGCTACGACAGCCGCAAATTTACATTAAATCCCGGAGCTGTCGTATTCATCGATTGCAGAAGACCCTATTCCCATACCACCTCAAAGAGCTTCTGGCGCTTAAGCTGGGTGCATTTTAACGGTTCAACCATGCCCAATATATATTCTAAATACCTAGAGCGCGGCGGAACTCCGGTACTCTACCCAAAGGACACCGAAGCCTATGTAAAGTGCCTGGATAATATTTATACTCTAGCTGACAAAAGTGACTATTTAAAGGATATGAAGCTTAATATAGAGCTCAACATCCTGCTCGCAAAGCTCCTGGAGGATGCCTGGAACCCCTCCCATGGCAAAAAGAATCTCTCCTCCGGAAGGAACTTAAGCGATGTACGCCTCTATCTGGAGGACACCTTTACCGAGAAATTCTCTCTCGATAAGCTGGCAGAAAAATTCTACATCAACAAATACTATTTAAGCCGGCTTTTTAAGGAGCAATTTGGTGTTTCCATCGGTGTTTTCGTGACAGAGAAAAGGATAACACATGCAAAATATCTGCTTCGCTTCTCTGAGGACACGATGGAGGAAATCGCAAATGCCTGCGGCTTCGAGGACCCTAACTACTTTTCCAGAACCTTCAAAAATGTAGAAGGGATATCTCCCAGCCGGTTCAGAAAGCTTTGGGATTCGTAACATCTTGACACTTTTGCATTTTTATAAATTTTATTGATACTTTATCTCAATAAATACGATTTTTTGTGAACATTTATGCATGATATTTGACTAAATTTTCATCAAATAGTATTCTATTAGACAAGATATTCTATTGGGAGACAGGATATGAAAAAAATTGCAACACGTCAACTGCTTGCTGATTCACTGCTTGATATAGCAAAAACCAAGAACGTAAACAAGATAACCATAAGAGAGATTGTGAGCCACTGCGGACTTTCCTCTCAAACCTTTTACAACCACTTTACCGATAAGTACGAACTTATCCTTTGGATCCATAAATCTTTCGGCGATGAGCTGATGGAGCAGCTTGAGAACGGGAAAATAACCCTGCGTGAGCTTTCCATAAAAAACCTTGAATTTTATTCAGAGCACTCAGCCTTTATGCTCAATGCCCTTTCCAACACCCATGGCGGCGATTCCTACCGCGTTATGTCTTCTGAAAATGCGATCAAGGTTATTGAAAGATATATTAAAAGAAAGTTCCCTCTGAAAGAGCTGTCTCAAAAAGAAAAGTTTCATATAAGAATATATGTATACGGGATAACGGAGCTCTGTGCGCATTGGGCTGCCACAGGAAGCTCTATTCCGATAGAAGAGATGTCGGATATAATAATGGAGGCCGCCCCCGATACGATAAAGAATTATCTGAACTAAAGAGCTGTCTTAAAAGATAAGGGCTGCAGCATTTTTATAAGCTGCAGCCCCACTTTATGTCATTTTGCCTTACTAAAGGTTGGTCTACTTAAAGAATGCCAGCTCCTCATTCAGGTTATGCGCTATATCGCTTAGATCGTTCGCGGACTCTGCAAGAGTCGTAACTGTTGCATTGAGCTCCTGCATGGAAGCGCTCGTCTCCTGTGAGGAAGCAGCATTTTCTTCGGATATCGCAGAAAGCGAGCCCATAGCATCCACTACCACATTCTTTGCGGAATCGCAGGTACTTGCGTTCTCCGCTATCTCCTTTGCTCCTATAGAGGATTCCTCTATGTCTCGCATGAGCTTGTCTATACTCTCCACTGTAGAATGAAGTATATCCTTCTGCGCATTGTTTGTCTCGGAAACCTGAGCCGATTTTTCCACGGCACTCTGTGACTCCTTTAAGAGTACGTTCATCTGTTCCCTGATCTCGTCAGCGGTAACAGAAGAATCGTTAGCGAGCGTTCCGATCTCCTCCGCAACTACCGCAAAGCCCTTGCCTGCCTCTCCTGCGCGGGCTGCCTCAATGGAAGCGTTGAGCGCCAGCAGGTTGGTCTGCGAAGCGATGTTGTTTATCATGTCTACCTTGCTGTTGATATTTTCAACCGCCTTGCTGGTAGCAGAGATCCTCTCGGAAATATCGACTATCGCCGCGCTCATCTCCTCCGAGCTCTTCTCCAGCTTTCCGAGCTGTGCTGAGGAATTTCTGGAGTTCTCTGTCATCCTGCTGTTTATACTATTCAGGTTCTCTGTGCTGCTGTTTACATGTCCCAGAGCCTCGCCGATATTGCCGACACTCTCCGTCGCATGCTGTATCTCATCCGCCTGTTGGGTAGCTCCCGTAGCTATCTCCACTACCGCTGTGGAAACACCGTCCGCCGTCTGGGCTATCTGGCTCGAAGTACCAGCGAGCTCCTTGGAGGATGCTCCGATCTGATCCGCCATATGTCTTATATTTCCTACTATGGACCCCAGCTTATCCATAAGTGTGTTTGTATTTTTCAGTGCGCGACCCAGTCCGTCGTTGTAGTCAAGGTACTTATCCACCTTTTCAAACTCACCATTGGAAAGCTTTTCTATGCTGTCGGAGATAAGCCGGATGCTTCCTACGAAATAGCTGATTATATTAACTGCCAGGATTCCTATCAATAAAAGCACCACCGCCACCAGTATAAGGGTGATTATGATCTTTATTCTGACCTCTTTTTGCAGCTTGTTATTCATATATTCGGAGTAGCTCTCCACTACCTCCTCAAGCTCGTTAATGCCGTTCCTTGCCTCCAGGAAAGCCGGGAACTGACCGTCATAGGAGCCGAAATTATTTATGGGGTCATACACTCCCTCCCAGCTCTTGATATCCTTTATGGTCTCTTCGACTATCTGTGAGACCGCAGCCGTCTGTCCATCTATCCTGAATTCACTGTTAAGATAGTTGTCCTCAGCAAACTTCGCCTGTACGGAAGAGAGGCCGTCATAGACCTGCTGCCTGTTCTCCTTGAAATCCTCGAAAGCGCTCTGCATATTCTCCTGGTCGCCCTTAAGCCTCAATATATGAGAGTGATCTGAGGCTATCTGCGCCTGATAGAAATCCCTGTCTACGGTTATAAGGAGCTCTATCATATGCTTGAGGTCGTCATAGTAGACCTCCTTGGCCTCGCTTAAGGTCGCCGCCTCAGTAGCCCCCGCATAGATCGTCATTCCCAGAAAGCCTAGCATCGGCGGGATTATCAGGATGAGAAACTTAAGTCTGATCTTCACATTTTTAAACATCAAAATTCTCCTTTTTTAGTGTGCGAGTTGGGTTTATGTGCAATTAATATAAATTATAGCAGAAATGTATATATTTATAAAGTTTTTATGGTAAACTGAGCAAAAAACTAAACCATAAGAGGGACAGACAGATGACAGAGGGAAAATATGATTTCGATACACCTGTGGAGCGCAGGGGCAGCGATTCCTTTAAATGGGCTATAGGAGAAAATGAGATACCCATGTGGGTTGCCGACATGGATTTCAAGGCGGCTCCGGAGATAATCAATGCCCTTGAAAAAAGGCTTTCTCACCCGGTATACGGCTACATACGTATTCCCGACGAATGGTACTTATCCTACATAAACTGGTGGAAGACCCGCCACGGCTTTACCATGGAAAAGGAGTGGCTGACCTTCTGCTACGGCGTGATCCCCGCCCTTTCCAGCATAGTAAAAAGTTTAAGCGAACCCGGACAGAAGGTGCTTTTGCAGCCCCCTGTCTACAACCATTTTTATAACTCCATAAGGAACAATTCGAGAATCGTTTTCGAAAGCCCCCTGGTCTACAGGGACGGCGCCTATGAAATTGATTTTAAGGATCTGGAGGAAAAGATGGCGGATCCCGATACTCCGCTTATGATACTCAGTAACCCTCAAAACCCCGTCGGAAAGATATGGGATGCCGAAACTCTCTCCCGCATAGGAGAGCTTGCAAAGAAGCATAACGTCGTCGTACTCTCCGATGAGATACACTGTGACATTACAGAGCCCGGCTGCAGCTACGTGCCCTTTGCCGGGGTCTCTAATATATGCAGAACCTTAAGTGTGACCTGCATCGCTCCCACGAAGGCCTTTAATCTCGCCGGGATAAAGAGCGCGGCGGTAATGGTACCTAATACTGACCTTCGTAAAAGGATCTTCGAAGGACTATCAAGGGATGAGATAGACGAGCCCAACATCCTCTCCTGCCCCGCCGCCATTGCGGCATTTAATGAGGGCGGAGACTGGCTTGATGAGCTTTGTGAATATATATCTGAAAATCGTAAGTTCACCGCTGAATTTGTGGAAAAAGAGCTGCCCGGGCTGCATCTGGTAAAGGGCGAAGCCACCTACCTTTTATGGCTGGACGTATCCTCTTTAAACTTAATGAGCCGGGAGCTGTCCTCCCGTCTAAGGAAAAACGCCGGAGTCTATTTCAGCCCCGGAGCAGACTACGGCGAGCGCTCGGGAGCCTTCCTTCGCCTCAATGTAGCCTGCCCCCGCTCCCAGCTCAAGGAAGCGCTGCAGCGGCTTAAGGAGGGGATAGCTCGTCTCCACCCTTAATCGTTGATGCACATCTTGGGCAAAGCGTTTTCGGACAGTCTCACGGGCATTCCCTTAAACTATAGTGAACGACATTAAAATATCCCGAACAACTTCTTTTTTTCGTAAGGCTCTGAGGCGGCGGAAATAAACTGGTAACCCGTCGCTTCTATTGCCTCCGCCAGCTTCGCCTTATCTGCCTCCTCCTCGCTTATAAAGCTTGATATACCTTTTGTGTGGGAGCTCTTTACTTTCCTTGCTTGGGGAAATGCCTTTCTAATAGCTTCGTTTATATGTGCCTCGCACATGGAGCACATCATTCCCTCGACACTCACTGTCGTCTTATACATCTGATCTCCTGCCTCCGTCAGCCTCGCCACCTGTCTTTGCCTGATGGGCGCTCCTTCCCTTTGAACAGGAGGAGCAGCAGCCAGAGCAGGAACCGCCGCAGCCTCCGCAGCCGCCGCCGTTTAGCTCATGGGAAAGGTCACGGATGATATTTCGCATACACAAAAAGACGATAACCGCAAGTAACGCTATTACTATTATATGTCCTAAGATCGAAGGCATGGATAAGCTCCTTTGTTAAAATTACATTTTTATTCTTGCGTAAAGAAAGTGCGTTTAATATACGTTTTACGCATTCGCTGCATCAACCGAAGTGATCGTGCGGTGTCCCTCCTGGGGCTGATAACCCTTGCGGACGATAAGGTAGATGATAAGCGCGATCAAAACGAAGCCGAGCACCGGTCCTATGCCGAGCGCTACTTCTCCGGCGAAAAATCCTCCTACATTATAGGCGATAAATGCGAGCGCATATGCCCAGATAGTCATATACCCGATAGCCGCCCAGGTCCACTTCGAATTGTTCATCTCCCTCTTTATTGCTCCGATAGCCGCAAAGCAGGGTGCGCATAAGAGGTTAAATACCATGAAGGCAAAGGCAGCGGCAGCTGTGTAATCGGCAGCTACTCTGTCCCATATCTGCTCTCCCTCTTCTCCAAGCTCATCCTCGCCGCCCTTATCGTCATAATTATAAAGTACGCCGAAGGTTCCAACAACCTCTTCCTTAGCCACGAGTCCTGTTATCGTAGCAACTGCAGGTCTCCAGCTTCCGAAGCCCAAAGGTCTGAACACGAAGGAGAGCGCATTTCCTACGGAGGCAAGCATCGAATCGTCCATAGGTGTTACCTCTTCTGCAGAAATGTTCATCTTCTGCGCGACGGTGTTTACATACTCTTCTGTAGCTACAGTTTCATCCTCATATAAATTGTTTACCATTCCGAAGCGTCCGTTAACTGTACCGAAGTTGCTCAGGAACCAGATTATTATCGAAGAAACCAGGATAACGCTGCCTGCCCTCTTGATGAAGGACCAGCCCCTCTCCCAGGTTGCCCTGAGCACGTTGGCTGCTGCAGGAACATGGTAGGGAGGAAGCTCCATTACGAAAGGTGCGGGCTCTCCGGCGAACGTCCTGAATTTCTTTAGGATTATACCGGAAAGAATTATTGAGCCTATTCCGATAAAGTATGCACTGACTGCGATAAGAGGCGAGCCTCCGAAAACAGCTCCCGCGATAAGTCCTATAATGGGAAGCTTTGCTCCGCAGGGCATGAAGGTCGTGGTCATTACCGTAAGCTTTCTGTCGCGGTCATTTTCAATTGTCCTGGATGCCATTACGCCGGGAACTCCGCAGCCGGTAGCCACAAGGCAGGGCACAAAGGATTTTCCGGAAAGTCCGAACTGACGGAAGATCCTGTCCATTACGAAAGCCACACGGGCCATGTAGCCTACATCCTCCAATATTGAAAGCAGGAGGAAGAGCACCAGCATCTGGGGTACAAAGCCTATGACCGCTCCGACACCGGCAACGATACCGTCCTGAACGAGCCCGTAGAGCCATGTGCCTTCCTGAATACCGAGACCGGTGAGGATCGAATCGAAGAGACCCGGAACCCATTCACCGAAGATGACGTCATTGGTGAAATCTGTTGCCGCAGTACCGATCGAAACAGCCCAGCCTCCCATTGCTATTGCGTAGATAAGGAACATTACCACTACAAAGATGGGCAGTCCCAATATCCTGTTGGTAACGATCTTGTCTATCTTATCCGAGGTGGTAAGCTCTCCGATGCTCTTTGCCTTCTTTACAGCCTTGGAGGTAACTCCTGTAATGTAGTTATATCTCTGATTTGTGATAATGCTCTCTGAATCATCGTCCATACTCTTCTCACATTCGGAGATTATCTTCTCGATTTCCGCCGACTCATTTTTAAGATTTAAGCCTTCAAGAGCCTTGGGATCTCTTTCAAAAACCTTGATGGCATACCAGCGAAGAAGCTTTTCATCCACTTTTCCCGAAAGCTTCTCCTCTATTGCGGTCACAGCCTTTTCCACCCCATCTTCAAATGCAACGGGAGCCTTTACCGTTCTTTTGCTCTCTGCAGCCCTTACTGCAAGCTCAGCGGCTTCCATATTTCCTTCATTCTTTAGAGCGCTTATCTCTATAGCCTCGCAGCCGAGCTTCTCTCCAAGAGCCTTGATATCTATGGTATCTCCGTTTTTACGCACCAGATCCATCATATTTACGGCTATGACCACCGGTATGCCGAGCTCTATAAGCTGCGTCGAAAGATACAGATTACGCTCTATATTTGTGCCGTCTACTATGTTAAGGATGGCATCGGGCTTTTCATTAACGAGATACTGGCGGGATACAACCTCCTCCAGCGTATAGGGTGAAAGGGAATAGATACCGGGAAGATCCTGGATCACTACCTCCTTATTTCCCTTAAGCGTACCTTCCTTCTTTTCTACCGTAACTCCGGGCCAGTTCCCCACATACTGATTAGAACCGGTCAGGGCATTGAATAGCGTCGTCTTTCCGCAGTTAGGATTTCCTGCCAATGCAATTTTAATTCCCATTTTTTCTCCTTTCAGCCGCTTTTCGCGGTACATGAAGAGAAATCCCGAAGGATTTCCCAGTTATTCAACCTCTATCATTTCTGCGTCTGCCTTACGAACCGAAAGCTCATAATCCCGAATATTGAGCTCCATCGGATCGCCCAGGGGAGCCACCTTGCGGACAAATATCTCCACACCTTTTGTGATCCCCATATCCATGATACGGCGCTTAACGGGTCCTTCGCCGTGAAGCTTTACCACTTTGGTTCTGGAACCCACCGGAACATCTCTTAACGTTTTCATAATTTTCCTCCTTAAACTCTATATGCTGCGTTTTGGTTTGCTTAGGCAAGCCGTAAGTTAGCTTAAGCTAACACAGCGACATAAAAAAGACCGTTATATTTCAAACAGCCTTAATTATCTCCTCTCCCTTTTCCGCAGTAGCCACAGCATGCCCCAAAGACGCTTCCACCATTATCCTTTGAGCAAGCTGAGAGGTTATCGCAAGCCTTGAACCCTTAACCTTAATGATAAGATTTCCCGACTGTGCACTGACTACCTCCACTTCGGTTCCTGCGACTAAGCCTAAATCCTCGAGATGCTTTTTGGTATCTTCTTTTCCATTGACCTTGGAAACTGTAAATATCTGTCCTGAATCAGCTAATGTAAGTGGCAGCATATTAACTCCCTCCTTTTACATTTTGTTAGTTTCGCCTAACTCATCCTAAATATAGGCTTTAATCACGTAAAAGTCAAGTAAAATTTTGCACACCGGTTAACTTTCGCTAACAATACCGGGGCTGTCGCGCTATTGCGACAGCCCCCTTAAATACGCAAGTCTTTTTTGAGAAATTTTATCAGCCTGCGAACCAGACCTCTTCAAACACCTCCTCGATAGGCGTATTGTCCACCATCTGTCCGTAGAACTCATCCTCTCCGTATTCGACGACAAGCCTTACCACATTGCCGTCCTTTAGCTTCATATCCACGATCTTATC
>JAGBNT010000103.1 GCA_017634255.1 Lachnospiraceae bacterium | reverse complement strand
TCGTGGGCTCCCTTCCCCAGGCATGGTCTATCAAGAGCTCAGCATTTATCCCGTAAGACCGATAGAGCATATCCTCGTCCGCCATTGCCACATCCTGCATGGTAAGGATGGCTTTTCTTTCGAGCGAGGAGGCAGTGCCCCTGCCTATCATCCAGAAATCCGTCAGGGGTCTGTGCTTCCAGAGCCTGCTGCGATAGCTTTCCTCGTCAAGCTCACCAATGAAATCCGCAGAGTGTTTTGAAACAATATCCAGCGCGATTTTGGTAAGATACAGATTCGTGCCCACGCCGCAGGTAGCGCGGATACCTAAGGTCTCGGATATGTCATTCATGACCATGAGCCCCATCTGGCGCGCTGATATCTTATAAAGAGAGAAATACTCCGTCACATCGATGAAGGATTCGTCTATGGAATAGACATGGATATCATCCTTTGAAAAATACTTTAAGTATATCCCGTAGATCTCGGCGGAATAGTCAATATATTTCTGCATCCTCGGAACAGCGCAGATATAGTCCATACCCGGGGGTATGTCCATGATCCGGCACCGGTTCTTCACACCGAGGGCTTTCATGGCTGGAGATACGGCGAGGCAGATGGTATTCTTTGACCTTTCCGGGTCTGCGACAACGAGCTTTACCGTCATGGGGTCAAGCCCTCGCTCCACCGCTTCAACGCTGGCGTAAAAGGATTTTAGGTCTATGCAGATGTAATATCGCTGTTTTGCCATAACTATTCGATCGACCTGACATTTGGTTCCCCGAGCGCAGGCATCTCCTTATCCAATAAATCGAACATGCGTTCTATATAATAATAGAATACATGTTCGATAAAATCAACCGCAAGATATAGTGTCACCAGAGAAATATAACTACAAAGATACTGTTTACAGGCGAACTGCGCATTTAATTTACAGTACATTTCAATAATCATGACCTGTTGGCAAATCCGATATCGCCTCAGGATCAAAATAAGTAAAAATAAGTAAAGCAACAAAAAAGTTGCTAAGACAGAGCGCAGACAGTATAATCAAGTGAAGTGAATTTATAGTAAGCGCAATAAGTAATTTCGCTTGCTGTGACTTCCTGAACGCAAAATCGGAAATGCGTTCAGGAATCCCGCGTTCCGCGGGACACGCGACTTGCTTTGCAAGTCCCTGGTCGAATACGGATATTGAATTTCCGATGAAATTCAATATCCTATGACTTAGAGGAAGAAATGCGGATATGATACAAAGGTTAATAGATAAAATTGTCAGTACGGATGCGCCCATAGTGGTGGGCTTGGACCCCAATCTCAACTTTGTTCCGGGGAATATTAAGGAGAGGGCATTTGAGGAAAAGGGTGAGACTCTGGAGGGTGCCGCAGAGGCTATATGGCAGTTCAATAAGGGCATAGTGGATGCGGTCTCGGATATCATTCCGGCTGTAAAGCCGCAGATAGCCATGTATGAGCAGTTCGGGCTTCCGGGACTTAAGGCGTTTAAGGATACAGTGGACTACTGCCATGAAAAGGGGCTCATAGTGATAGGCGACGTAAAGCGGGGCGACATTGGCTCGACATCGGCTTCCTATGCCAAGGCGCATATAGGTAAAATAGAGGTCGGCTCAAAAAGGTACGCCCCCTTTGATGAAGACTTTGCGACGGTAAACCCCTATCTGGGAACCGACGGGATAAAGCCCTTCGTGGACGTCTGCAAGGAAGAGGACAAGGGGATATTCGTGCTCGTAAAGACCTCCAACCCGTCCAGCGGAGAGTTTCAGGATAAGGAGATAGACGGCAGACCTTTATATGAGCTGGTCGCTGAGAAGGTGCGTGAGTGGGGCGCAGAATCCATGGAGGGCAGCTACAGCAACGTTGGCTGCGTTGTAGGCGCAACCTACCCGGAGATGGGAGCGCGGCTTCGAAAGCTGATGCCCGAGACCTTTATCCTTGTTCCGGGCTACGGGGCTCAGGGAGGAACAGCCAGGGATTTAAAGAACTTTTTCAACCCGGACGGCTTGGGCGCCATTGTTAATTCCTCCAGAGGTATAATAGCGGCGTATACTAAGGATGAATATAAAAAATACGGCGAGGAGGGCTACGCGGAAGCAGCGTTAGAAGCCGTTCTCGATATGAAGAAGGATATAAAGACAGCTATGTGAGCGCAGCCGGGAGGCGGTTAAGATTGTTTAAGGCATACGGCGGAAAGGAAGGATATGTACAAATATAAACAGGAGTTTATAGAGTTCATGCTTGATTGCGAGGTCTTAAAATTTGGGGACTTTGTTACCAAAAGCGGAAGGAAGACCCCGTTTTTTGTAAATACGGGCTTTTACAGAACCGGAGGGCAGTTAAGGCGGCTCGGAGAGTTTTATGCAAGGGCGATAGAGGTTAAGTTCGGCTCGGATTTTGAAGTGCTCTTCGGACCTGCCTATAAGGGTATACCCTTGAGCGTAGTTACCGTTTCCGCCTTTGACGAGCTGTTTAACAGGCAGATAAGGTATTGCTCCAACCGCAAGGAGATAAAGGATCACGGGGACAAGGGAATACTTCTCGGAGGACCCTTAAACGACGGAGACAAGGTAGTTATAATAGAGGATGTTACCACAGCCGGAACCTCCATAAAGGAGACTCTTCCGATAATCAAAGCCCAGGCTGATGTAGAGGTCATAGGCATGTGCGTGTCTGTGGACAGACAGGAGAGGGGCAGCGGGGAAAAGAGCGCTCTTAAGGAGATCGAGGAGGAATACGGCTTCCCTACCACATCCATAGTTACAATGAAGGATGTCATAGAGCATCTTTCCAACACGCCTGTAAAGGGTAAGATGATCCTCGACGACGATCTGAAGCAGGCGATCGATGCTTATTATAAGGAGTACGGAGCTTCGTAAGTTAAGGAAGCTTCCCGGAAAATATACAGGAGAAGAAGAATGAAGAACAAGGAGAACAGGAACATGAATGAAGAGATCTACAAGAGTATGACATTTTCAGCCGTCTGCAACATAGCTCTGGGAGTACTGCTCATCATCTCGGGTGTAGCAGCGGGAGTTATGATGTTTATCAGCGGAGGAAGGCTGCTTCGCAATAAGTCCAAGATAATTTTCTGATAGAAAATGATTTTTAAAAGAAGATATTTATTTACCAGTAATTCGAGGTCCGATAAGGGTATAATAGCCACGGTATGCGGGCTTATTTCGTTTATTTCATTTTCGATATCATTGTATATTGTATTAAAGGCAGGGGGTAATACAGGAGACAGGCTGGGAGCTGTCGGCTTTGTCGCCTGCCTTTTTGCTGTCGCCGGCCTAGTGCTTGGGATAATAAGCCTTGCGGAAAGGGATACCTTCAGGTTCTTTCCCCGGTTTGGCTTTATACTTTCACTGATTTCACTGATTGCATGGGGAGGTGTGATATATGCCGGCTTTGCATGATGCTTCAGCCGCTGGATCCAAAATAAGACCGGAGGATGGCTGCCTGCATCCGGAAGGAGGCGAAAGCCGTATGAACTATGAAAAGACAGTTGACCGGCTTAAGGGTCTGCAAAAGGACATAGATATTATAAAGCAAGATGATATCAAGCGTTATTTTACAGATGTTCTAAATTATATCCTGTCTCCGTCATATGATGTCGCCCAGCCGGAAAGGTATGGCTTCTCCTGGTTAAACCCCTCATACAGCGTTAAATGCACCGGTGAGGAGTATGGCAGACAGCTCTCCTTTGTCGCATACGAGCTCATGGGGCTTATGGCATTTAAGGCGGAAGGGAAGTATAGGGATCTGACGATTGTTCTGGAGCTCTTTTTGAAGGTGTTTGAGCTTTTTAAGGCAGGCTCTGAGAGTGGCTCTCTTCCTTCGGGAGACGAGGTGACGACACTGATAAGGGGGCATATTTTAGAAAACCTGGACTATACGGTCGGAAGCAGGATAGCCGAAAGTATAGATCCCTCATATGATTTTGCTCTTCGGATAATAATGGACTCCGACCTTGAGGACATCTCCTATCTGGATAAATACGGGGAATATGTATCTGAGGATACCAGGCGGCTGGCGGAATACATCAATTCTCTGGATGAGAGCCTGATATCCAAAATGGCGGATACCTATACGGAGGGCTACAGGCTTGGATTTATAAATACCGGTAAAGATATAACTAAAAAGAAAACGGTAAATATACGCTATCATATAGGCTTTGAGAGAGTCCTGCGAAGGGCTGTTAAGAATTTTGAAGGCATGGGTCTTAAGCCCGTGATCTACCGGAGGGCTCTTCATGCTCCGGTCAGAAATCCGGTATACGTTGGCTTTTGCGGCGATCCTGTAAACCGGCAGATGGATTTTGACCATAAGGACGACAGGGCGCTCTTTATGGATGAAGAATATATCGAGAGAAGGCTGGATGCGGCGAAGAGCACTTATGAGAAGAATAAGGAGCTCGCTCGTACCCATGCCGGTCCAGCGGTCATCGAAACCTTTGGAGAAACGCCATTTCTCCCTGAGTCCAAGGAAGAGGCATATGAGCTGAGCCCCGAACAGGCAGAGCTTAATGTAAAGCTTTCGGGACTCCTGGGAAAGCTGACCAACACCTATATACCCGGGGAGGAGAGGTCATTTACGATCATCGCCTTTCCCCTGCCCTCTATCGGAAAGGACTTTGACGGGATATTTAAGGAGACAATCAGTCTCAATACCCTCGACTATATAAAATACAGGGATATACAGCAACGCCTGATATGCACTCTTGAGAACGGCAGCCACGTCGAGATCAAGGGCAGGGGGGATAATATCACCGATATGAGGGTCAGTCTGTGCCCTCTTGAGGACGTGAGCAGGCAGTGTAATTTTGAAAACTGCGTAGCAGATGTCAATATTCCCGTCGGAGAGGTCTTTACCTCACCGGTTCTCAAGGGAACCTCGGGAACGCTGTATGTCTCCCAGGTCTATCTTAACGGACTGAAATTTGAAAAGCTTAAAATAAGCTTTGAAGATGGCTTTATCCGGGATTATTCCTGCTCCAATTTTGAGGATGAGGCAAGGAACAGGAAATATATCGAGGATAATATACTGTTTCATCATAAGACGCTGCCCCTGGGGGAATTTGCGATAGGCACTAATACCACAGCCTATGCCATGGCAAAAAGATACGATATATTCTCATATCTGCCCATACTTATCGCGGAGAAGACAGGGCCTCATTTTGCGGTGGGAGATACCTGCTACAGCAGGGATGAGGATATAAAGGTCTATAATCCCGACGGCAGGGAGATAATTTCCAGGGACAATGAGGAGACCTTAAAACGGCTGACTGATAAGGATTTCAGATATTATGAGTGCCATACGGATATTACGATCCCTTACGAGGAGCTGGATAGCATAACAGCTGTTTCTGAAAGCGGAGAGCGCTATCCCGTGATAGAAGGGGGACGCTTTGTGGTAGAGGGAAGCGAGGAACTTAACATACCCTTGGATGGTTTGTGCTTAGCCCATAATTGACTAAAGACCGCTAAATCAGTATAATTAACAGGTTATGGATGAATTATGGTACGGATGGACGTCTCTTTATAATAAGAAAGAGACCGTAAAGCTTTAAGGAGGTTATATGTCCAAGGTAGGGATAGTTATGGGCTCGGATTCCGATATGGGAGTCATGAAAAAGGCAGCTGAGCTTTTGGACGAGTTCAATATAGAATATGAGATGAGGATAATTTCGGCTCACAGGGAGCCGGAGCTGTTTTTTGACTGGGCTAAGGGAGCCGCTGACAGGGGAGTAAAGGTCATCATAGCCGGAGCCGGCATGGCTGCCCATCTTCCCGGAATGTGCGCAGCCCTGTTTCCGCTTCCGGTCATAGGTGTTCCGATGTATTCAAAGTCCCTTGGGGGAAATGATGCGCTCTATTCAATACTGCAGATGCCGCCGGGGGTTCCGGTTGCCACAGTGGCGATAGACGGGGCGAAAAATGCAGCGCTTCTTGCAGTAAAGATCCTGGCAGTATCCGACGCTTCTCTTTTGGAAGCCCTGAAAAAATACAACGACAGTCAGGGCAGGGCAGTGGAGGAGAAGGACAAGAGATTGTCTGAGGTAGGATATAAGAATTACTAAGGGGCTGCCAGGTTTATTTCATGACAGATCCTTAGCCTGATGGAGGAAATAAAGGTATATGGATTACAAGAGTGCCGGAGTGGATATAGAGGCCGGATATAAAGCAGTTGAACTTATGAAAAAATACGTCTCCCAGACACAGCGCAGCGAGTGTTTAGGCGAGCTGGGAGGCTTCTCAGGAGCCTTTTCACTAAAGGGCTTTATGAACATGAAAAAACCTACGCTGGTTTCGGGCACCGACGGAGTCGGAACGAAGCTGAAGCTGGCGTTTGAGATGGACAGGCATGATACCGTGGGCATAGACTGTGTTGCCATGTGTGTCAACGATATTGCCTGCGCAGGTGGGGAGCCTCTGTTTTTTCTGGACTATATCGCCTGTGGGAAAAATGAGCCCGAAAAGATAGCTTCCATAGTAAAAGGGGTAGCGGAGGGCTGCAAGATGAGCGGAGCCGCCCTTATCGGAGGGGAGACTGCCGAGATGCCCGGCTTCTATCCCGAGAACGAGTATGACCTTGCCGGTTTTGCCGTTGGTATCGTGGATGAGGACGCGATGCCGGATAAAAAAGAAATCGCTCCCGGAAACGCCCTTGTTGGTATCGCTTCATCGGGAGTACATTCCAACGGCTTTTCGCTCGTAAGAAAGATATTTAAGATTACGCATGAGAATTTAAGCCGTTATCGCGAAGCTCTGGGAAATTCGCTCGGAGAGATACTGCTTGAGCCCACAAAGATATATGTTAAAACCCTCGAGAAGGTTCGGCAGTCAGATATAAAAATAAAGGGCTGCAGCCACATAACCGGAGGGGGCTTTTATGAAAATATCCCGAGGATGCTTCCTGAGGGCATCGGGGCAAGAATAGACAAAGCCTCATATACTGTACCGCCTATATTTGAGCTTATCAAAAATGACGGCGGAGTGGATGAGGATATCATGTACAACACCTTCAACATGGGTATAGGAATGGTACTTTGCGTCGATAAGGATAAGGCGGAAGGTCTTGTGGAGACCATAAAGTCAGCCGGAGAGGAAGCCTATATCATAGGAGAGACCGAGGAGAGCTCCAAAGGCGGAGTAAGGCTATGCTGAGGATAGCGGTACTCGTGTCGGGAGGAGGCACAAACCTCCAGGCGATAATAGATGCCATAGCGGACGGCACGATAACAAACGCCGGTATCGTCAGGGTCATAAGCTCAAGCGATAAGGCATACGCCTTGAAAAGAGCTGAGGCAGCCGGGATTGAGGGTGCCGTGGTGAGTAAGAAGAACTATGACTCCACAGAGGCTTTTAACAGGGCTTTGATGGAGACCATAGACAGGGCTGAGCCGGATCTTATAGTGCTGGCGGGGTATCTTACGGTGCTTCCCGGGGAGCTGGTAAAGGCATATGAAAATAGGATAATCAACATACACCCGTCGCTTATCCCGTCCTTTTGCGGAGTCGGCTATTACGGGCTTAAGGTGCATGAGGAGGCATTAAAGAGGGGCGTTAAGCTTACCGGAGCTACGGTGCATTTTGTGGATGAGGGGTGCGACAGCGGACCTATCATCCTGCAGAGAGCTGTCGAGGTAGAGTACGCGGATACACCCGAGGTTCTGCAAAAACGGGTTATGGAGCAGGCTGAATGGAAGATACTTCCGAGGGCGATCGACCTGATCGCAAACGGGAAGGTAGAGGTTATAAACGGAAGGGTAAGGATCACAGATTAAAGTACGGAGAGGAGCTCAATTCGAATGAAGGTACTCATAGTCGGAGGCGGAGGAAGAGAACATGCTATAGCGGCAGCGGTGGCGAAAAGCCCCCGTGTAGACAAGCTTTATTGCGTTCCGGGCAATGCAGGGATCGCTGAACTGGCGGAGTGCGCGGATATAAAGGTAATGGAGTTTGAAAATGTCGTAAACTTTGCCAGGGAAAAGGAAGTGGATCTTGTCATTGTAGGACCCGATGATCCCCTTGTCGGAGGACTGGTGGATGAGCTTGAGGCAGCGGGGATAAGGGCTTTCGGACCCGATAAGAAAGCCGCCATCCTTGAAGGCTCCAAGGCTTTTTCGAAGGATCTTATGAAGAAATACGGGATTCCTACCGCGGGCTATGAGGTGTTTGACAAGGCGGCGGATGCGCTTAAATACCTTGACACTGCCAAAATACCGGTGGTTGTTAAGGCAGACGGTCTTGCCCTCGGAAAGGGAGTTCTTATCTGCAATACCCTAAAGGAAGCCAGAAATGCCGTAAAGGATATAATGCTGGATAAGAAGTTCGGTACCGCCGGAAATAAGGTAGTGATAGAGGAATTTATGACCGGGCACGAGGTTTCGGTGCTCTCCTTCTGCGACGGGAAGACTATAAAGATAATGAGCTCCGCCCAGGATCATAAGAGGGCAGGAGACGGCGATACGGGTCTCAATACAGGAGGCATGGGTACGTTTTCACCCTCTCCTTTCTTTACTAAAAGCATAGAAAGCTATTGCATGAAGCATATTTTCAAGCCCACAGTGGAAGCCATGAACAAGGAGGGCAGACCCTTTAAGGGCGTTATCTTCTTTGGACTCATGCTGACGCAGGACGGACCGAAGGTGCTTGAATACAATGCGCGTTTCGGAGATCCCGAGGCTCAGGTAGTGCTTCCGAGGATGAAAAACGATATAATAGACGTTATGGAAGCCTGCATCGACGGGAAGCTTGGAAAGGTGAAGCTGGAATTTGAGGACAACGCGGCTGTATGCGTAGTTCTCGCCGAGAACGGCTATCCGGTAAAATATCAAAAGGGTCATGTTATTACAGGTTTTGAGGAATTTAAGAGAAAAAGGAATTATTTCTGCTTCCATGCCGGGACAAAGAGGACGGCAAAGGGGATAGTGACCAACGGAGGAAGGGTACTTGGAGTTACTGCTCTGGGCTCCGATCTTAAAAAGGCAAGGTCAAATGCCTATAAGGCCGTGGAATGGATAGATTTTGAGGGCAAATATATGCGCCACGACATAGGGAAAGACCTGCTCTAATCATTTATATATAAGGGAGATTTATCATGAGATTAAAGAAACTGCTGATAACAGGATTGATCACTCTGTCCCTAGCGGCACAGAGCCTGACGTTTTCAACCGTAAACGTCTTTGCGGAAGAGGCGGGCGTAATGAACGAAGCTCCGCCTGAGGAGGGCGGTGATGCCGCCGCAGAGGGCGAAGCTGTAGAAGGAGAGCTGCCCGAGGGGGAGATGCCTGAGGGCGAGGGCGCAGAAGGGCAGCAGGGAGGCTCAGGGGTTGCAGTAAGCGGAATACAGGCTGATAACGGGCTTTATATAGCGAGCTCCTTCCCTGAAAGCGAGATGCCCGCCGGCTTCAGCACCAGCAATGTGAACTATCAGGGGGAGGATATCATGCTCGCCCAGATGGTCACAAAGAGCACCAGTATCGGCACTGAGGGCATGACGGTTACTCTTGCCTATCTGACTGATGAGGACGGAAGTAACGGGGAGTTCTATCTTTGCGACGTTACGGAAAATGCAAAGATGTCGGACATGATAAAGATAGACGGAGCTGACGGAAGATACATAATCGTGCTCGATCCCGGAGACAATATCACTGGACCCGACGGCTTTGCAAAACATAATCTTTCCTGGGGAAGCAAGTCGGCAGTTGCCTGGTCGCTTCCTGCCTACACCTCTGATGAGGAGGAAAAGGACGAGGAGAAAGAGGATGAGGACAAAAAGGATGAAGACAAGGAAGCCGAGGATTCAGATGCTAAAATCCAGCTTTTTTCGGTAAATGTGTACGCGCAGGATCTCTTTGCCGCCGGGGCAGGCTCCGGAGAGGATGAAGAGGGAGGCGCCGAAAGCGGCGGAGCGGAAGAGGATGCATCTGAAGAGGCTGCTAAGGAAGCCGCCGAGAAGGCTATGAGTGACTACATAGAAGAAAGCAACATAGCCCACACAAATGCCTCGGGGTTGATAGAGGCCCAGCCCGATGATTTCTGTCTGCTCTATGCAGTGGATGAAGAGGGAAATGTGGGCTTTTATCTCTATGATATAGCCCAGAAGATATATCAGCGCTACGTGGATATACCCAAGGGAGAGGGCGCTGCTCTTGCGAAGTACAGAAAGCAGTCCAGGATACGCCTTATCATAATAATAGTACTGGCTGTCCTCCTGCTTGTGGCGATATTTGCGCTTATCAATACCCTTGCAAGGGGCAAGGACAGGGATACATATAATGACGGCGGCAGAAGGTACCGTGACGACGATGAGGACATAAGCGACCTTAAGTCGAGGATGGACCGCTCCAGGCGACGTCCTGCCCGACGTGAGGAGAATTACCTCAGGGACAGGGACGAGGGCTTTGACGACGATGATGATGAGGACGAAGAGGACGGGGATTACTACGGCAATATGAGAGATGAGCGCTCCTACAGAAGCAGAAGCGCAGCTCCTTCCGGCAGGCGTCCTGCTCCCGCACAGCAGCCCCAGCACAGGGGACAGGGAGGAATCCCGGCAGGTGCACCGAGGGGAGCGGCACCTTCAAGGGGAGGTTCGGCAGCAGGCTATGATGCCCCCAGAAGCAGGGCGGCAGCAGAGGATGATGTAAGGAGAGATCCGAGAAGGCGTCCCCAGCAGGGAGCACCCGCTCAGCGCCCTCCCAGAGGAGCGGCAGCTCCGAGAAGGGGAAGCTCCAGGGACGATATTGACGACGATTTTGAGTTTGAGTATTTAAAATTCAATAAATAACAGGTAACGGGATCTTACAGATCCCGGAGGGAAAATATGGCGGCTAATTATTCTTCAAAGGCGGAGAAAGCTCTTGAGCTTGCAAAGAAAAATGCCCGTTCCTTTGGTCAGAATTACATAGGAACGGAGCATATCCTGCTTGGACTTTTAGAGGAGGTGACGGGAGTTGCCTCTTTGGTCTTAAGTGAGAATGGAATCTCAAAAAAGAGCGTTGTAGATATAATAGAGCAGCTTATCGCACCGGAGGCATCTGTCACGGTAAGGGAGCGGGACGGTTACACTCCCAAGTCCAGACAGATCTTAACCCTAAGCGAGGGGCTGGCAAAGAAATATTCCGGAAGCGAGGTCGGAACGGAGCATATTCTATTGTCCATTCTAAAGACCCCGGGAAGCGTGGCTTACAGGATACTTGCAACTATGGGAATATCTGCAAATAAGCTCATATCCGATGTAATGACGGCTATGGGTCTTAGCAGGGAAGCCATATCGGAGGAGATATCCTCTGCGGGCTATTCATCCTCCGAAACAGGGACACAGACACCAACCTTGGATCAGTACAGCAGGGATCTTACAGCCCTGGCAAAAGAGGGCAAGCTGGACCGGGTCATAGGCAGAAGTGACGAGATAATGCGTGTGGTCCAGATACTTAACAGGAGGACAAAAAATAACCCCTGTCTGGTGGGAGAGCCCGGCGTGGGGAAAACAGCCATAGCTGAGGGGCTTGCGGTAAAGATAGTGGAAAATACCGTGCCTATCACCCTTAGGGGAAAGAGGCTGGTTTCCATCGATATGTCCGGGATGGTAGCCGGAAGCAAGTACAGGGGAGAGTTTGAGGAGAGGATTAAAAAGGTAGTCAGTGAGGTTATAAACGCCGGAAACGTCCTCTTATTCATGGATGAGATCCATACCCTTATCGGAGCCGGCGGAGCCGAGGGAGCCATCGATGCTTCCAGCATTTTAAAGCCCTCTCTGGCAAGGGGAGAGATACAGCTCATCGGAGCTACCACGATAGACGAATACAGAAAATATATCGAGAAGGACGCTGCGCTGGAGAGACGCTTCCAGCCTGTCAGCGTCGAAGAGCCCTCGGAGGCCCAGGCAATAGATATCTTAAATGGCATAAAGGAGATATATGAGGATCATCACAGGGTCAACATATCCGAAGACGCGGTGAATGCTGCGGTCAGGATGTCGTCCCGATATATCAACGACCGGTTCCTGCCGGATAAGGCGATAGACGTTATGGACGAGGCAGCCAGCCACTTAAGGGTTATCAATATGACTGTCCCTCCTGCAATGGAATCGGTCAAGAATGAGATAGATTCGATGGAGGAGTCCGAGGAACACGCGATAAAGAACGGCGATTTTGTATCGGCAGGTGAGTTCAGACGGGAGATACGCAAGCTTAAAAACAGATACGAGAAGCTTAAGAGCCGCTATGAAAAGCAGCTTAACGAAAAGAAGCTTACAGTCACGGAAAACGACATTGCCGATGTCGTTGCAACCTGGACGAAGATACCTGTAACAAGGCTTACGGAGAAGGAAAACGCCAAGCTTTTAAGGCTTGAAAGGACCCTCCACAAAAGAGTCGTGGGACAAAATGAAGCGGTTACAAAGGTGGCGGAAGCCATAAAAAGAGGCAGGGTCGGTTTAAAGGACCCCAGGAGACCTACCGGCTCGTTCCTGTTTCTGGGACCTACGGGAGTCGGAAAGACCGAGCTTTCCAAGGCACTTTCAGAGGCTATGTTCGGTTCGGAAAATGCCCTTATCAGGGTGGATATGTCTGAATTTATGGAATCCCATTCGGTGGCAAAGATGATAGGCTCCCCTCCGGGTTATGTGGGTTATGACCAGGGAGGACAGCTTTCGGAGAAGATAAGGCGAAACCCCTATTCTGTAGTGCTCTTCGATGAAATAGAGAAGGCTCATCCCGATGTGTTCAATGTGCTTTTACAGGTCTTGGACGACGGGCATATTACCGATTCTAAGGGCAGGAAGGTGAGCTTTAAAAATTCCATAATCATCATGACCTCCAATGCGGGAGCGGGACAGATCGTAGAGCCGAAAAAGCTCGGCTTCGATGTAGCTGCCGATGAAAAAAAGGAATATAATGATATGAAAAAGGGGGTTATGGATGAGGTAAAGAGGATATTCAAGCCCGAATTTATAAACAGGATCGACGATATCATCGTCTTCCACGCCCTCGATGCAAATGATATGAAGGCGATAGTGGATCTGCTCTGTTCAGAGCTTGCGCTAAGAGCCTCGGAGCAGCTCGAGATAAATCTTAAGATCACCCGCAAGGCTAAGGATTTTGTGATAAAGAAGGGTGTGGATAAGAAATTCGGTGCAAGACCTCTGCGCCGCGCCATACAGAATATGATAGAAAACCCTCTTGCAGAGGAGATACTTTCCGGGAACTGCAAGGCGGGAGATACCGTGACAGTCAGCGTTGCTGAGGATAAGATAAGCTTTAAGACTAGATAAGGGTCTGTTTGACAGGAAAGACCCTTAACATGAGATTTTAGAACCAACTACAAAGAGCGGAGGAAAAAAGAATGTCTGCTGTACAGGAACTGATCAAAAATGAGGAGAACGGGGCTTTGAGCTTTGGAAATCATACTCTTGCAGCCAAGGCCAAAAAGGAGGATTTTGAGCACAAGGGAGACCTCTATAAGGTAAAGACCTTTAACGAGATCACCAAGCTTGAAAAGAACGGACTCTTTGTATATGAGTCTGTGCCCGGAACATCCGTAAATGATTTTGAGGAGACCGCGGACGGGATTACCTGCCTCGTGGAGGGTGACAAGGATGCCCAGATAACCCTGGGGTTGGCCGATGACTCCGAATACGAGGTTTTCGTAGGAGGAAATTCGGTCGGAAGGATGAAGACAAACCTTGGAGGGAAGCTCTCACTTAGCATGGAGCTTGAGGGCGAGGGCGAGGTTGAGCTTAAGGTTAAGAAGATCTGAAGGCGGTAATTTTAAGTTGCCGGTAAGATCTAAACAAAAGACGACATTCTTTTGCCAGGAGTGCGGATATGAGTCGGTCAAATGGCTCGGGCAGTGCCCTGCCTGCCATAACTGGAACAGCTTTGTAGAGGAAAAGGTAAGCCCTTCCTCTGCAAAAAGATCGGCTTATCATTATGCCTCTGACGCGGAGAACAGGCGTGAAAACAGACCAAGACCCCTTTCAGACATATCCACCGAGACCGAGGACAGGCTGGTTACCGGCTTAGGTGAGCTGGATCGTGTTCTGGGAGGGGGTATAGTACAGGGATCCCTTATGCTCATAGGCGGGGATCCGGGGATAGGCAAGTCTACACTTCTTTTGCAGGTATGCAAAAATCTATGCAACAGCTCCCATAAAGTATTATATGTTTCGGGCGAGGAATCCCTAAGGCAGATAGCCCTGCGTGCAGAACGCATAGGGAGCTTTTCGGATTCTCTTGAGATATTCAGCGAGACCTCTCTGGATCGGATATGCGAGGAGATAAAAAAGGATAAGCCCGAATGTGTTGTGATAGATTCCATACAGACCATGTGCAATGAGGAGATAAGCGCCTCTCCGGGCTCGGTCTCCCAGGTGCGGGAGACGACGGGGGTTCTCTTAAGGCTTGCCAAGGAGAATGGAATAAGCATCTTTATCGTCGGTCACGTTACGAAGGAGGGAGCGGTTGCGGGTCCCAAGGTATTGGAGCATATCGTCGATACGGTGCTTTACTTCGAGGGAGAGGCAAAGGGAACCTATCGTATTATCAGAAGCGTTAAGAACCGGTTCGGCTCCACTGATGAGATCGGTGTATTTGAAATGAGTGAAGCTGGTCTGAAAGAGGTTTTAAACCCCTCTGAGTTTATGCTGTCGGGCAGACCGAAGGGTGCCAGCGGTTCAGTTGTGGCATGCTGTATGGAGGGTAAGCGCCCGCTGATGGTGGAGATCCAGGCTCTGGTCTGTGACAGTGTCTTTAACATTCCAAGGCGGCAGGCTATGGGAACTGACTATAACAGGCTGAACCTGCTGCTCGCTGTCCTAGAAAAGAGAGTGGGGCTTAGAATATCGAATCTGGATGCCTATCTGAATATTGCCGGGGGAATGAAGATAAACGAGCCTGCCCTGGATCTGGCGATCATAGGTGCCTGCGTATCGTCCTATAAAAATGTGGTCCTGGATGAGGAAATGGTGGTATTCGGGGAAGTGGGTCTTAGCGGAGAGGTGCGCTCTGTAACAGGGGTGGAGCTTCGGATAAATGAGGCTTCGAGGCTGGGCTTTAAGAGGGTGGTGCTTCCCGCAGCGCAGCTTAAAGGGATAAAAGCGCCCCAGGGATTGGAGCTTACGGGCGTCCGCTCTGTTGCAGATCTAATGGAAATAATTTGAACGTTTTTGTTCCCAGCCTGAAAGGCTTTGAACAGCAACTTAAAAACACCGGAGCCTTCGCAGTAAAAGAGTATAGTCTTGACAAGCTGTGTGGCGTATGATATAAAGGATAGGTCGCTGACTTGGCGAATATAGGGGCATAGTTCAACGGTAGAACGGTGGTCTCCAAAACCATTAATGTGGGTTCGATTCCTACTGCCCCTGCTTTTTTATGCCTTTCTAACAGTTCCTTGGTAAAGCCTCCAGATCAATCAGTCATTCTTTTCATCGTAAGAATACGGAGCTCTTCGACATTTCCGGTCTCCGAATAAAAAGCATAACCTCTTCTAAGATAGACCGTGCAGGGTATATCGTCATTTTCCCGGATATTTTTAATTTCATTTTGGATATTGGCAATAAGCTTTTCCACTTCCTCTGAATTGTCAGACTGAACGAGCAGCATAAACGTACCGCCTCCGGGACGGGAGATTATGCCGATATTCCCCATGACGCTTACTATCCTGTCCGCAGCTTTTTTCAGCAGGTGCTCTATCCAGGTCTTGCCATAGTTATTTTTAAGGGCGGCGTAATCGGAAAGCTTAAGGCAGATCATGGCAAAATCCGTTCCAGAGCTTTCGTAGGCATCGAAAAATGACCAGCCGGAATTTAAGAAGCCACACATATCCAGCGTTCCGGTGACGGGGTCCCTATGCGAATACTTCTCCTGCATGGAGTTTAGCTTTCCGGTAAATTCCATATCGAAAAAATATCCCATAAGACCGACGATCTTTCCATCCTTATAAATGGGACATTTGCTGGCTAGAATATCGCATATCACACCCTTGGAAAGCACCTTTCCGGGAGCCATGGATATGTAGTCGCCGGAATGGAGTACACGTTCCTCATCCTTCTTATAGGGATCGGGATTTAAGTGCCAGTTCATATCTTCATCGGTCTTCCCTATGAGAACATCGACACTGTTTAAGCCGAAATAATCCAGAAAGCATTTATTGGCTCCCACAAAGCGTCTTTCGGAATCCTTCCAGAAGGTGGGGATATTGGCGCTCATGACCATGTTTTCCCAAAGCAGGGAAGGATTTAAGAGCTCATCAGGCTCGGGCGACGCGACCGCAGGTACGCCCAAAAGTCGGGGAAGCTCCGTCTGAATGTTTTCGTCGAGCCTCCTTTCACAGCTCATGATTTTTTTTGAACCCACTGCAATAAGCAGTATGAGCGTCCATATATAGTTGCCGTCTATATTTTTTAGTCTGAACCATGAGCTTAAATAAGTAAGACCGCTTTTTTTGATACGTTCCTCGACTGTTTCAAGCTCATAGAAATCCAAAAACCGTTTGTAATCTTCTGCGTATACCTCGTGCTTTGCAAAATGCTGGAGCTCTTCGGCTGTAGGAGCCTTGTCGTAGTCACTGAAGATATGCCTGCTGAGGAATAGATTCCTGGAGTAACCGGTCTCTAAGTCTATGAGTTCTATCCTGTTATATATCGAATACAGGCTTCTTAATGTCTCGTCAAGGCTGGAGCGCTGCAGCACCATGGAATTTTTTGAATAATTACGGAGCATGCACAGCAGGGCGAAGCCGTCAGAATATCCGGCTATGCGCTTTACATCCATCCTGCAATAGTGGTTGTCGATGATAAAATCCGTAACCTCAACGTTTCCGGATTCATTTGCCTTATTTGCCAGGGCATAGAAATTTTCGGATACGCGGGCCTTTTTATCCAGATACAGCGTTTCATCCATATTCAGTGAGGATATACCGATGCTCTTTAATTCCTGAATATAGGCGTCGTTGGCAAAAAGATAATGAAGCTCATCGTTAATACAGCTCATTATCGCAAGCGGTATCTGGGAATCTTCAATGGATACGGTCGGTGAAGATTTTTTCGTGGATATAAAGGGCGTGGCGCTTAGGATGTTCACGCTGGCTATATCATGATAATACTTACGCTTATTTAAGGATTCGATCTTAAAGCCCCTCTTTTGTATGTTTTCAAGGGTTTCCCGATAGGGGAGGGGCTTGCCGAAATAATAGCCCTGAACCTTCTCGCAGCCGATGCTTCTTAAGAAATCGACCTGCTCCTTCGTTTCCGCTCCCTCCGCAAGGGTGTGTATACCGATCTTTTTCGCCATATCCACTATGGAGGTTATTATGGAACGGGACCTGTCATTGAAATCACTTAAGAAGAGCATGTCGATCTTTAAGGTTTCAAAATCGAAATCCTTAAGGAAATTTAAGGACGAATAGCCGCTGCCGAAATCGTCCATCCATATGCGGTAGCCCAGGCTGGCAAGCTTGTCAAAAATATCGTGCATGAAATTTCTGTCATCGGCTATTACGCTTTCGGTGATCTCAACCCTCAGCATGTCCAGAGGTACGTTATTTTCGCTGGCGGCTTTGTTGATGATCCCGATCATATCGCAAAGCCTGAAATCCAGTCTGGACAGATTAAAGGACACAGGCATAAAGGGGATCCCCTCAACCTGTGAATTTTTATAATCTTCACATACCTTGCGCACGATGTAGCTGTCCAGCTTGTGAATGAGCCGGGCGCCCTCAAGAGCCTCTATGAAAACGGCAGGAGAAAGAAGACCGTATTCGGGGTCATTCCAGCGTGCAAGCGCCTCCATCGCACAGATCTCGCCTGTGATGGTTCTTGCAACCGGATGATAATAAACCTGAATATAGTTTTCTTCAACCGCTTTATCAATATTTTTTATAACATACTCGGACATTTCCATAAAATGATTATGACATAGAAAGTTTATAAACGTCAAATAAAATCTAATTTTATAAAGGCTCTTTAAGTTGACATAAATGGACATGTATATTATATTATGTTAATAATGCAGGATTCTGGGAATTGCTTATGTAATGGGGAAATCCACGGCATTACTTAATGGATCTGGAGAGATATATATGCTAAATAAAAGGAAGAAATTTATAAAAAAACTACTGATATTTATTATGACCCTTGCTCTGGCACTGACAGGAAGCGGTTTCAGCATCCTTGCAGACGAGGTCTTAAGCAGTAATTCGGCTCAATCCGTAAGCTCCGACACCGTGTCCGGGGACGAGGTGTCAGATACGAACGCTTCTAAGGAGACGCCCGGGGAGCCAGAGGAAGATACTGCAAAAGAGGCGGTAAAGGAAGAGGTTTCCCCAAATACAGCGAGGGCTTCCGAAGAGGAGCTTTTGGAGCAAAATGAAGAGGAAGAGAAGGAAGCGGCTGAAGAGGTTTCTCAGAATACGATATCCGAAAATAGCTTATATCAAAATACAGTTTCTCAAAATACCGTTTCGCAGGATGGCATTTCAGACAATGAGATAACGATCGCTGCCATATCGGAAAATGCCGTTTTTGATATAGAGGAATACATCGTTAGCGCCAACGAGGCGTTGAAGGAGCTTAACAGGGACAGGGTAATACCGGCTGTTATAGTTTTGTGCAGCGAATATGGGCTTAGGGAGGAGCCGGCAGAGGATTCTGAAGTCCTTTGTGAGCTTCCGGTAAGTACCACGGTCTATCCCGTTGAGGTTACGTTCAGGGATGGAAATTTCTGGTTCAAGGTAAAAACTTATGTAAATGAAAAAGAGTATTCTGGCTATGTTATAAAAAATAATTTGATATATGTGGACCCGGATATGCTTGAATGGGAGGGGGTATATCTGGAAGCGATCACGGAGGCTTTAAGGCAGAACCGGGAGAGCGCGGGAGTCATGGGGATAATGGCGGCAGAAACGACCGTCGATGCCAAAAGTGATGTATCTTATGTGGCGAGTTCATCCATTTCCTCTTTCCCGGCGACTTATCAGAGTGCTCTTACAGCCTTGAGCGCAAAGCACCCGAACTGGGTTTTTGTCCCGCAGAACGTGGGAGTAAGCTTTGCCGCGGCACTCTCGGGGGAGCTTTCGGATAAGAATAAGAACTGGATATATTACACTGCCCCTGCCAGCTATAAAAACGGGATGGCGGCTTCCAGCTGGTATTATGCCTCTAAGAGCTGCCTTGAATATTATATGGACCCGCGAAACTTCCTTACGGACAAATATATCTTCCAGTTTGAAACCCTGGCTTATAACTCCTCCTACCAGACGGCTGCAGGGGTGCAAAAGTTTTTGAAAAATACGTTTATGAGCGGTCAGATACCAGGAGACTCCCTTACCTATGCCCAGGCATTTGAAAAAACGGGGGCAGCCAACAAGGTAAGCCCATATCACCTGGCAGCCAGGGTTTATCAGGAGCAGGGAGTGAACGGCACCTCGGCGATAATCTCAGGAAAGTATCCGGGCTATGAGGGCTATTACAATTATTTTAATATAAAGGCATCGGGCAGCAGCCCTATATTAAACGGTCTTATCTATGCAAAGAGCATGGGATGGAATACGCGCTATAAATCACTGGAGGGCGGCGCGGAGTTTCTGGGCTCATCCTATATAAACAGGGGACAGGATACGCTATATACGCAAAAGTATAATGTGGCTTCCTCCAGTTCCCGATATTCCCACCAGTATATGCAAAATGCTCAGGCGCCTTCCACCGAATCCGTTGCCATATATAATATTTACAACGGTTCAGGCTCATTAAACGATGCCTTTATCTTTAAGATACCTGTGTATACGGATATGACACTTCCCTCTGACAGTGAGGAGGCGATAGAGAAGGCGCTTAAGGTCACGCCGACGGTTACGCTTAAGGCGGTGAGGTCCGTAAACGTTTTCGGAACCTCTCTTGCGGACATGGGAATATACAGGATATCGACCGCGGGTAATATAGTGGATGTGACCGATGCGGATCTGACCACCAAGACTTCTTCCGCAAGTCCCTGCATCGTGCTCGACCATGTTGCGGGTAATCTCGCATATCTAAAGGCGATAAATGTAAATAATTCCAACATATCCCTCGTCAACCGCAATGTTAAGCTCTCGGTGGGACTCGACGGCTATGACGCTGTCTCGTGCAGCTTTAAAGCTAATATCAGAAATACAAAGCCGACGATCAAGATGAAAGCGGCGGTAATCTATACGGGACTGGGCTCAGGAGAGGCTCTTATAACGGATTCCTCGGGGAAGAGCTTAAGCCTTCCGGACGATGTGACGGTTACCTCCTCTTCTTCGGATATCAGTGTAAAAATGGGCGGCAATAATTCAAGCGTCGTGATCACTCCGGTAAATGCTACAAGCTTTAGGGCGGGCACAAGAAAGCTGACCTTTTCCTCAAGCGAGTGGAATGCCAATATATCCGTAAATGTCAGCATTAAGAAGTCCTCCAAGCCCTCTATGCTGCTCTCGGATAAGACCGTGATATTTAATAAGACACTTTCCGATGCGACCTATACGGTGTCCTACAGCGTAAACGGAAGCGGTCTTAAGGTTGACACCCTCGATATAGAGGGAGGCAATACAAAGACCAAAAATGCCCTTTTGTATGGCTACATAAGCGCTGTACAGTCCGGGGAGGGGAAGGTCACCCTGGGCTTTGGAAGCGCGGCTCCCGCGGGAACATACACAGTAAGGCTTACGGGTACGCTTGCTGATTTCGGCGGTGCAGCCTATAAGATGAAGAGTGTGAATTTAAGCGTGAAGGTGGTAAATAAGACACCTGAACAGATAGTGAGTATCTCCCAGAAGGGCAATGTAAACCTTGTAAACAGGGAAGGGAGCGACCGGCTGTATACATTAAGCCGTCTGAACCAGATAGGAGCAAGCAAGATAACCGCAGCGTACATCGATGGGGCTAATTCCGCATATTTCAAGGCGGTGCTGCTTTCAAACGGGGAGACGGACAGCAACGGATATACTGTTACCAATACTGCGGGAGGCATTGCCGTATATGCAGTGGAGGGGGCGGAGCTCAGCCATAAGGTGAATTATGTCCTGCCGCTTAAGATAACTCTCGATAACGGCTACACCTTAAGTAAATCGGTAAAGCTTAAACCCGCTAACTCCCAGGCGAAGCTCACTGCCCTTGTCAGCTCGATAACGGTTACCAGGGGAGGCTCGGCAAAGAGCTGCTATATAAAGAGTGCCGGAGCGGGGAATTACCATACGCTTATTTCAGCAGTGGAGCTGGTACCGACGGATAAGAACAGCAAGTACTTTACATGCTCAGCCTTAAGCACTGGCGCATCAAAATTATACGGGGTTAAGCTTTCCATAAATGACGACACCATGAAGCCGGGAAGATATACGGTAAGATTCAATGTATATCCGAAGGGCAAGTCAACGGCGGCAAACCCGGTGAAGGTTTCCGTACGGGTTACGGTAAAATAATGGGTACGTATCTGATAAGCGACCTGCACGGGGCGTATGACAGATTTATAAAGCTTCTGGATATGATAAAGCCGGACCTTGAAAATGGAGAAGACGAGCTTTATCTGCTGGGGGATTACGGCGATTGGGGGAAGAGATCCATAGAGACCTTCAGATATGTCATGGAGCTTGATAAGTCCCCCTATGTCCACTGCATAAAGGGCAATCATGACCTGATGTTTGAGGAACAGATACGTGACAGGGACTACCTCGATGTAAACTGGTATTACTCGAATATGGGCATGAAGACCTGGGATGAATATTTAAAGCTCGACAGCAGTATCCAGAAGGAGATAGCGGACTGGATAAAGGGGCTTAAGTACAGTCTGGAGCTTAAGGCGGGCGGAGAGCTATACATGGTCGCCCATGCCTATCCCTATTTCGGCAACAGGGGAAATCTGGGATATTTATACACTACCCACGACGCAGTGTGGATGCGCTTAAGCTGGGACAGCGACCCCTTCAGGGACTATCACGGTAAAAAGAAATACCGCGCCCTGATATGCGGGCATACTATAACCGGACGATATTATAGGGAATCCGGGCTTAAAAAGACGTATGAGCATAACTGTATATTTAAGGGACCGCATTTTATAGGGATCGACTGCGGGGCGAAGTGCCTGGAATACAGCCATTTGTGGCCAAAGGAGGCAGAGGATGCCTGTATAGGTGCTCTGCGTCTCGAGGATATGAAGGAATTTTATGCGTGACGTCGTCATGTAATGTGGATAACATTATAACACTCATTATTTTTTCCACAATTCTATCCACTTATCCACCAAAAAATACTTAAATTATGCACTCATGAGAGGAATACTCTAAAAAAATGGATCAGCATATAAAAAAGCCTTCCCCGACGGATGTTATAAGATTTAATAACGCGAAGAATCAGGTTATCAATGAGGAGAGACACCGTTCGGGCATAGGTACACTGGCCGAAAAAACAACGCACCGTATTATCAAGCGTTATCTCGAGGGTAACACTCGATTTCACGAGGTCCCTCTAGGGGATTACATAGCAGATGTGTATAACGGCTCACATATATATGAAATCCAGACCAGGAACTTCGGCAGCCTTAAAAATAAGCTGTCGATATTTTTGACGATAGCGCCTGTGACAGTAGTATATCCGGTGAGTGTGAATAAGTCCCTGGTATGGATAGAGCCTGAGAGCGGTGAAGTCATGCAGAAACGCCTGTCAGGCAAGCATGGCAGGATAACGGATATTTTTAAAGAACTGGTGTTTATTAAAGATTATCTCGACAGTGAGAACCTGAGCTTCAGACTGTTATTTTTTGAGTCAACGGACTACAGGCTCTTAAACGGCTACGGCAGGGATAAGAAAAAGCATGCAACGAAGCTGGATAACGTACCGGAGGAGCTCTTAGGGGAGGTGGAGCTCACTGGCAGGAGTGATTTTGCCGCTTTTTTGCCGGACTCGCTTCCTGATGAGTTTAGCACTGAGGATTTCAGGTTATGCTCGGGAACGGATAAAAGAATAGCGGGAAAAGAAGTGAATGTTCTAAAAAGCCTCGGGCTCATCGAAAGATGCGGAAGCCGGGGTAAAGCATATCTATACAGAAGATCTGAATAAATATTCTGATTTTTTCAGTGTGAAAACTCTGACTCCTGTGGTATACTTATTGAGGTGCGGCGGCAGAGCGCTGTCGGCAGCCATGCAGTTTTACACGGAGGGGATCATGGAACAGGAAAATGCTGCGTTAGAGGCGTTTCGTAAGGAGTTTACCGATACCATAAATCAGCTGATCGTTTATGTACCATACTTTAAAAAAAATAAAGCAAGCGATGTTTCCACCTCCTATGACGGAAAATACGGAAAGTCATCGCTTAAGTTCCCGGTATTTGACGGCACGTTGATGGAATTTATCAAAAAAGCCCAGGGAACCAATCTCATAGACAGAAACTATCCTTATGTATATTCGAGGAACCAGATCAAGACTCACGAAAAGGAGATGCAGCTTATAAGCAGGGCTACGATAAGGGATACCGGAATACTTAAGGGAATATTCAGCAAATATGTCCTGGAGGGCAGGACAAAGTCCAATCGCTGGGCGGAGGGTGTTGAATATGGCATTTATCTGGCTGTGATAGAGAAACTTAAAGAAATACTCGATTTTTACAAGAATATATAAGGAATAGAAACATGAGAGCAGGCGCCTATGCGACACTTGTCAGGAAACTCATAAATTCACAAAGAACCACCTTTGAAAGCGATTCGGATATATTTCAGGAGCTTTGCGGAGAGCTCGGTGTTATTCAGATCGAGCTGGAGCATTTCTATGAAGACGGTGTTCATAAGGACGTTCTCTACAGCAAGTACGATACAACAATGCTTAATGAGGCGGATTATTCGGAGAATCTGAATTTCGAATATTCCCAGATACCGATCCATTTAAGCTTCTGGTTCGACTACGAAATAACCGATGTAGACGAGGAGAGGGGAGACTGTGTAAACCTTCTCGCCGGTATTCTTAAACTCAATATTTCCAGGTATATGAGGCTTAACGAAGAGAAGTCCGCCCAGACCCATGACCTTGCCAGCGGGGTTTTAAATTCCCGGGGCTTTATCGACGAGGGACAGGAGATACTGGATAAGGGGCTTGGGGACAGATATACCTGTCTTTATATCAATGTTGCAAAATTCAAGGTGATAAACCAGCTGTACGGGCATGATGCCGGAGACATCATCCTTACGCAGGTTGCCCGCGACATATCCATCATTCTTTCAAATTATGCCTTGGAATATCTTGTGGGAAGACTTTCAGGAGACAGCTATGTCTGCCTGGTGAATAATAATCTTGTGGACAAGTTCCTAAAGCAGCTTGGAAGCTTCAGCGTGCGCTTCAGGGGCGACGACGGAGATGTGGATCTCGCGCTTTCATTTTATATAGGAGTATACAAGGTGACCCGGGAGGACGAGGACATGTCTGTCGTGCTGGAAAACTCCTCTACGGCGTATTCGATGGCAAGACAGAATGGAAACCTCATGCCTGTATATTATGATCTTGCCCTGCGCGACAGGCTGCTCAGGGAAAAGGACATTGAGAGCAGGATGAGGACTGCGCTGGAGAAGCGGGAATTTGTAGTTTATTACCAGCCGAAAATCGACCTGACGGACTATTCCTTAATGGGGGCTGAGGCTCTCGTAAGATGGATGGAGGGGGACAAGGTGATACCCCCCGATGAGTTCGTGCCGCTGTTTGAGAGGAACGGTTTTATCTGCAAT
>JAGBNT010000102.1 GCA_017634255.1 Lachnospiraceae bacterium | reverse complement strand
TCGTCTATGAAAATAAATACGTCAGGATATACGGCTTTAAGGATATGGAGGAGTACAGGGCAGCCATGGCTAAGTAATCCCACCAGATGTCGGCTATGGATAAGAAAAAGCTTGAAATGAAAGTGCAAAGAAAAAGCTCCGGAGGACCGGAGCCTTTTCTTTGTTTAAGGAGAGTTTCTTACGTTGGATTATCCAACGAGGGGGGAGAATTTTTTATCGAAAAAAATGTATTTATCAATTTTATGAGCTAAGTATAAGCTTAAAATGTGTCTAAAACGTGTTTGTATTTAGAATAAAATGTGAACTGGTTCTAAAAAGAAAATAAAAAAGATAAAGAAAGAGGGAAGAAAACATACTGGATTTAACTGGTCAACCGGAGGCAGAACCCTGTCCCGGTCTGCTTATGGACTTTGCGTTGATATTCAGCTATAATGGTAAAGATTGTTAGGAGTTCATGGATATGAAGATCATAATACCAATGACCGGCTACGGAACACGTTTTGTTGAAGCCGGATATAAAACCTTAAAGCCCTTTATCGAGGTAGAGGGAAAGCCGATGCTGTGGTGGATAGTAAAGGGGATGTACCCGTCGGAAAAGGACTTTCTCTTCGTCTGCCGAAAAGAACATCTCGTCACTTATGACTGGATGGAGGGCGCCCTTAAGGAGCTGGCTCCTGAGGGGAAGATATACGCGATCGAAGACTGGGTGAAAAAGGGTCCGGTCTATGATGTGCTGCGCGCATCGGAGGCTATTGACGATGAGGAGCCCTGTGTTATAAATTACTGCGACTTTTATATGACCTGGGACTGGGAAAAGCTGAAAAAGGGGTTGAAGGAGCGTGACTGCGACGGCTGCGTGCCCTGTTATACGGGCTTTCATCCCCACCTTATGGTGAAAAAGAACCTGTATGCCTCCTGCCTTACGGATGAAAACGACGATCTTATAGAGATCAGGGAAAAGTATTCGTTTGAAGAGGACAAGACAAAGGCAAAGCACTCTCCCGGAACCTATTATTTTAAGACCGGAGCCTATCTAAAGAAATACTGTCAGATGCTGGTGGATTCGGGAGAGGATATCAAGGGAGAGTACTACGCCAGCATGCCCTATAATTTTATGGTCCGGGACGGGAAAAAGGTATGGATACCTACGGATATAGATTATTTCTGCCAGTGGGGAACCCCGGAGGATATGGCGGATTCCGTATACTGGCTGAATGTTATGAAAAAAGCCCATGAGGAGGGTTGAGGGGTGAATATACTGATACCTATGGCGGGAGAGGGAAAGCGCTTTGCGGATGCAGGCTATAAGGAGAGTAAGCCCGCTATCCCCACATATGACCGCAGGGAGTTAAAGAAGCTGCCGATGGTAGTCTGCGCTACCATGGATCTTCCCGGTGTAAAGGCGGACGGTTCCAACGTCCTGTATGTGGACAGGGCTTTTCACAGAGAGGACGGAACCGAGGACTGCATAAGAGAGCATTTTCCCAAGGCGGAATTTATCTCGGTGGATCATCTGACCGAGGGGCAGGCTTGTACCTGTCTTCTGGCAAAAGAGAAGATAGATAATGATGAGGAGCTTTTAATAGCCGGATGCGACAACGGGATGGAGCTCGATCATGAGGCTTTCGATGCAAGGCGTGAACAGTGCGACATGATGGTATTCACGTATCGCCATAACGACTGCGTACTGGCAAATCCCAACGCCCACGGCTGGTGTGTGCTTAAAAACGGCGGACCTAAGATCGCTTCCATGTCGGTAAAAAAGGCTATAAGCGATACCCCGATGGAGGATCATGCGGTAGTGGCGACCTTCTGGTTTAAGACGGGGAGGCTCTTTGTTCAGGCTGCGGAGAATATGATAAAAGCCAATGACCGTATAAATAATGAGTTCTATGTCGATCAGATTGTTAAATACGTGTTGGAGCTCGGGAAAAGCGCCATGGTCTTTGAGATAGACAGGTATATAAGCTGGGGCACTCCCGAGGATTACGAGAAATACCAGAAGACTTTTGAATACTGGAAGGGATTTTACGAAAGGGAGCAAAAGCTGATCGAGGCTTGATCTGCTGTGTCTGCTTAAAATGGGATTTAGGATTCGGAATACACCGAGAAACCGCGGTATTTTAATTGGCATAGCAGTTATCTTCAAGCTTCTTTTGATGGGACTCTTTTCCTCGGATTATCAGGACAGGATGTTCATTCCATTTGTGGAAAATTTCTTAAGCGGGCACAATCCCTATCAATATTATTACGACAATAACCTTTTATATTCCTTTCCCTATATGCCCTTGATGCTCCTTGCGGAGAGCTTCGGGGGAGGGATCTTAGCGCTCCTTGATACAGGCTCGGTCTTTTTTCAAAACCTGATCTTTAAGCTTCCGCTGCTTGCCTTTGACCTCATAGGCTACGTTTTTTACCGGAAGATGAACATCCGTTTTAAGTATGTCTATATTTTCTACTTCTGGTCTCCTGTGATACTTTATTCCACCTACGTTCATGGACAGCTGGATATCATTCCCACGACCCTGCTGGTAATTGCGGTATATTTCCTGACCTGCTGGAGAAAGAAGTATAACCTCTTATGGAGCGGAGTATTTTTGGGACTGGCGCTTTCTGCCAAGCTCCATATCATCGCCGCTGTCCCGATAATCTTTTTGTACATAGCGGCAAAGAAGGGCTATCTTGAGGCTGCCAAGTCCATGCTCGCGGCTGGGGCGGTAATAGCGCTGTTCTACCTGCCCTTTGCAGGAACGGGCATAATCAATACCGTTATAATGAACAGGGAGCAGTCCCTGCTTTTATCAGTACAGCTCGATTACGGCACTACACAGGTGCTGATACCCGTAGCAGCCCTTCTGGTCATCTATTTTAAGACCTACGACCTTAAGTATTTCAGTAAGGACCTCCTGATATCCATGCTGGGTATGCTCTTTGCGGTGTTCCTGATACTTATCCCGCCAATGCCGGGATGGTTTGTCTGGGTCGTGCCCTTCATCGCCCTATACTTCGGCTTCGTAAATAATGACAAATACAAGGTTATGGCGATATATACGGGGTTTAACCTCCTGTATCTGGTATATTTTATCTTTCTTCACCACACGGAATACGTGGATATAAGCTTTTTGGGAAAGAGCCTTCAGGACATAAAGCTCCCGGACGCTTCCGCGAGAAACCTTATCTTTACGGCGCTGGTCGTCCTTCTCGGAATGGTGGTTTATAAGATATATGTTTTCGGGATAGCCAGCAACAATCTGTACAGAAGAGGAAATGTGCCCTTTACCATAGGAATAGCGGGGGACAGCGGAGCCGGAAAGAGCCGCCTGCTGGAAAAGATAGAGCACCTCTTCGGGGGCGGAAAGGATATCCTTTTTATAGAGGGAGACGGCGACCATCGTTGGGAGAGGAACGACGACAACTGGGAGGTATATACCTCCCTGGATCCGAAGGCGAATTACCTGTATAAACAGGCCAGGGATATCGCCGAGCTTCGGCGGGGTAACAAGGTTACGAGGGTGGAGTACGACCATGACAAGGGCATATTCTCCTCCGAAAGAAGCGTAAGACCTAAAAACTATATAGTGTTATGCGGTCTGCACTCGCTGTATCTTCCCCAGCTTCGGCGGGAGATGGATCTTAAGATATTTATGGATACTGATCCGACCTTAAGGAAATTCTGGAAGATAGACAGGGATACCCATGAGAGAGGGTACTCTATAGAGCAGATAAATAAGCAGATAGAAAAGAGGCTGCCGGATGCCCAGAAATACGTTTACCCCCAAAAGCAGTATGCCGACCTTATAATAACCTATTTTGACGATACCTTAAAAAACTGTGAGGATACACGGCATGAGGTTCTGCTCAGCGTGAAGATCACAGTGGATATAAATATTGATATGGAGGATATAGTAAACTGCTTTGAGGAATACGGTGTCCATCCCCGCTGGCGCATATGTGACGGCAATCTCCGCCAGGAGGTTATATTCGACGGTGCGGAACTTCGGAATAATTCCATAGATTTTGAGCTGCTTGCGGAGGAGAACATACAGCAGTATGAGGACATCTTTACCTATACCCCCACCTGGGGAGAAGGGGTCGAAGGAGTAATACAGCTTTTCCTGCTGGTCATAATAAGCGGGAAGATGCGAGGAGAAGTGGAGGTTTAATAGATTATGAAGCTGAGTATAGTTATTCCCTGTTACAATGAGGCGGAAAATCTGCCCCTTATTTTAAAGCGGTTTTCAGAGGTGATAGGGGACAGGGATATCGAGGTGGTGCTGGTAAACAACGGTTCTACGGATAACAGCGCGGCTGTCTTTGAAGAGCTGCTGCCCTCATATACCTTTGCAAAGCTGGTAAACGTTCCGGTCAACAAGGGTTACGGCTACGGAATACTGCAGGGGCTTAAAGGAGCCAGCGGAGATTACCTTGGCTGGACGCACGCCGATATGCAGACGGACCCGGCGGATGTGGTCAAGGCTTATGGGATGATAGACCCTGCATATCCCAGATATATAAAGGGAAACCGCAAGGGAAGACCCATAACTGACGAGTTTTTTACAGTGGGAATGAGCATTTTTGAAACCATTTTCCTGGGCGCAAAGGTCAGCGACGTAAACGCACAGCCCAATATCTTCCCCCGGAGCTTTTACGAAAGCTGGGACAGACCTCCCTATGACTTTTCCCTCGACCTCTACGCGGTCTATATGGCAAGCGTAAATAAACTGGACATGGTGAGATTTCCGGTGAGGTTTCCCGAGCGTATCCACGGGGAATCTAAGTGGAATACAGGGTTAAAGGGAAAGTGGAAGTTCATAAAACGGACGCTGGAATTTAGCGTCAAGTTAAAAAGGAGGCTTTTGCGCCAAAAGGAGGGTGGACGGTAAAATGGAATATATAGCCCACAGAATCAATACTGCAAAGGAGCTTAAAGACCTCCCCGGGGAATATGGGGTGGAGCTCGATCTAAGGGATAATCTGGACGGGAGCATCTATATCTGCCACAACCCCTTTGAGCCGGGAGAGGATTTTGAGGAGTATCTTAAGAATTATCACCACGGCAGGATGATCCTTAACGTAAAGAGTGAGAGGATAGAGCACAAATGCCTGGAGCTCATGAAAAAGTACGGCATTGAAAAATATTTCTTCCTGGATTCGACCTTTCCGATGATCTTTCTTTTGAGCAGGGACGGAGAGAAAAATATAGCCCTGCGTGTGTCGGAGCTTGAAGGGCTGGACACGGTTAGGAATATGCAGGGCAGGGTAGAGTGGATCTGGGTGGACTGCTTTACGAAAATACCCATCGGTAAAGAGGAGTACAGGGAGCTTAAGGCTATGGGATATAAGCTTTGCTTTGTCTCTCCGGAGCTCGAGGGACGGGACGAGGACATAGAAGCCTACGCCGCGTATCTAAAGGAAAATGAGATGGAAATGGATGCGATCTGCACGAAGGTATATAACATCGAAAGGTGGAAGAAGGGGCTGCTATGACAGCCCCTTTACTCATCTACTGCAAAAGCTCCCTCAACGTCGTAAGCACCTTATCCAGCCCATCGATATTGACGCTTTCTATCTCGCCTGAGTCTGCCGCGGCAGCCAGGGCGGGATCCACCGGCAGCCCTGCCAGGTACTCCATACCGTACTTTTCAGCCACCTCTTTGGCATGGCTTTCGCCGAAAAGATTTATCCTTTCACCGCAGTGAGGACACTTCATGAAGCTGAAATTTTCTACGAGCCCCAGCACGGGAATATCCATTTTTTCAGCCATGACCACCGATTTTTCAACAATCATTGAAACCAGCTCCTGCGGAGAGGTTACGATTATGAGACCGTCTATCGGAAGGGACTGTCCGACGGTAAGGTAGACATCGGAGGTTCCCGGAGGCATATCCACGAACATGAAGTCCACATCACCCCATACCACGTCAGTCCAGAACTGCTTTACGACACCCGAGAGGATGGGACCTCTCCAGGCAACGGGGTCGTTCTCATTGTCGAGTATGAGATTTACGCTCATAAGCTTAACGCCGCTTTCGCTGACCGAGGGCAGAAGACCGTCCTCAGTGGCGTCAGCCTTTGTATTTATCCCGAACATCTTAGGGATGGACGGTCCGGTTATATCGGCGTCTAAGATAGCCGTGTCGTAGCCCATACGCATCGTATTTACAGCGCAAAGGGACGTTACCATGGATTTTCCCACGCCGCCCTTGCCGCTGACCACGCCGATCACTTTTTTAACGTGGCTCAGCTTGTTTCCGGTTTCCTTTAAAAATGCCGTATCGCGCTCTCCGCAGTAGGAGCCGCAGTTGGCACAGTTATGATCACAGTTTTGTTCGCTCATTGGTTTTACCTCATTTAAAAAGATTTCAGGATAATGAATTTCATTGGAAACACAATATCCATATACAATTAGATCGCCGGGAAGTGAAAACACTTATTCCGATTTTTTAGACCTACAATAAGATATATCACCCGCCGGTTTTCGTCAACGGTGACAGAATAAGCATAACTCCTATACAATTTTATGATAATATACAGAAAAGGAGTAAAATGACGACCTAAAGGCGGTAAACTCTTCAGGCGAGGAGAAGGTTTTAAGGAAACAAGTATAAAGGTAAGGAGTTCTGAATTTGAAGACATTTGATCTAAGTGTATTGCAAAAGCCCTGTGATTGCGGCAGGGAGCACACCCTTGCGGTAAAGGACATAATAATAGAGCATGACGCGCTAAAAAAGCTTCATGGTATGTTAAAGGACGGGATACTTTCAGGCTACAGCCATCCCGTGATCCTTTGCGACAGCAATACGTTAAAGGCGGCAAGGGGGCAGATGGAGGAGGTCATAGCCGCCCTGCCGGTGCTGGAGCTTTCCCCGGAGGGGCTGCACGCGAACAACGAGGGAGTAGCTCTTGTTGAGGAGAGGATAGACAGGCATGCAGATCTCATACTGGCTCTCGGCAGCGGCACCATCCACGATCTTTCCCGCTATGTGGCTCATAAAATGGGTATAGATTTCGTGGCGTGTCCGACTGCCTCCAGTGTGGACGGCTTTGTTTCCACAGTAGCGGCAATGACCTGGAACGGAATGAAAGCGACTCTCCCCGCCGTGGCTCCGGTATATGTGATAGCCGACACGACGGTACTGTCCAGGGCTCCCTACAGGCTGACCGCCTCGGGAATGTCGGATCTTTTCGGAAAATATACGGCTCTTGTGGACTGGAGAGTAGCCCATCTTGTAACCGGAGAATATATATGCGAGCGCATATGCAAAATGGAGCTGGATGCCATAAATGAGGTGAAGGAATGTATGGCAGGGCTTAAAAGCGGCGACGAGGAGGCTCATTCGAGGCTTATGTACGCCCTGCTCCTGTCGGGACTTGCGATGCAGATGGTCGGAAATTCCCGTCCTGCTTCCTGCGCGGAGCACCATATGTCGCATTTCTGGGAGATGAAAGTCTTAAACGAGGAGTTGGATGCCCTTCACGGAGAGAAGGTAGGTGTGGGGCTTTTACTCGTTACGCGGGAATATCACGCCCTGGAGCGCCGCATAAGGGAGGGGAGCTGCTCCGTTAAGGAATGGACGGGCATAGAGCTCGAACGTATCCGGGACAGCTTCGGTAAAAAGGGCTTATACGATGCCACGATAAAGGAGAATACCCCCGACCCCATGGAGGGCATTAAGGCGTCCGGGCTTGAGACAAAGCTTTCAGGCATAGCGGATATAATAAAAAGCGACCTGCCGGAGGAGAAGGAGATAGAAGACCTGCTAAGGCGCGGAGGCTGCTGCGTTACGGTTAAGGATATAGGCTTGAGCGAGGATATCATACCGCCTAGCCTTGAGCTTTCCTGCTATGTAAGGAACCGCCTGAGCCTTATGAGGCTTAAGAAGATGATTAAGTATTGATTTTGTAAAAAACGGGAATAAAATATGAATATAAATAATTTTTAAGGATTTATAAACAAGAGAAATTATCATGAAAAACAGCTTACCGGCGATAAACGCCGACGAAAAAAACATACAGGAAAAGGTAAGGGTCTTTGCCCTGGATATGGACGGCACCGTATATCTGGACGAAAGCTGGATAGACGGGGCAAGGGAGTTTTTGGAGCGCATCCGGGAGAGCGGGCGCGAATACGTGTTTTTGACCAACAATTCCTCCAAGGACCCCCAGACCTATGTGGAAAAACTGGGGCGCATGGGGCTTTCAGTGGATGAGGACAGGATAGTTACCAGTGGACAGGCGACGATCTGGTATTTAAAGCGGGAATTTCCGGGTAAGAAGGTGTTCCTTTTAGGCAACGACCTCTTAAAACGCGAATTTAGGGAGGCGGGGATAGAGCTGGCTGCAGAGGAGGCGCAGGTCGCGGTACTGGGCTTCGATACCAGCGTGGATTATAAAAAGCTCTGCCTTATGTGCGACCTGGTACGTTCAGGGCTTCCCTATATTGCGACCCACCCTGACTTTAACTGCCCTACGGCCACAGGATTTATCCCAGACGCAGGAGCCTTGGCGGAGCTGATACATGCTTCCGCCTTCCGCTATCCCGACCGTGTTATAGGCAAGCCGAATACGGACATATCCGACTATCTGATAGACAGGCTTAAGCTTAAGCTCGGCAGGGAGGTTGAGCGGGACGAGATAGCCATGGTAGGAGACAGGCTCTATACCGATATAGCCGCAGGGGTCAATGCAGGGCTGCATACGATATTGGTCTTAAGCGGGGAGGCGACCTTAAAGGATGCTGAAGAGTCGGATGTCGTGCCGGAGCTCATATACGACAGTGTAGCCGGGCTGCTGCAGCAAAAATTTTAAACATCCTGCCATATAGCACTTGTTGAGTTTAACTAATAATGATACAATACACATATTACCCGATGCCGGGATGCTGATACCCTAGGCATACGGCAGTGACAGCGGAGACAGTGTATGGATATATTAAACAGTGAACAGGTCGATATCCTTGGTGAAATCGGCAATATAAGCATGGGAAATTCCGCCACCTCGCTTAGTCTGATGGTAAATAAAAAGGTTGAGATAACAACCCCGTCAGTCAAGGTCATAAAGCGTTCACAGGCGTTGGATGATTATGAAAAGACCTGTGCTTTTATACAGATACATTTTATCAAGGGGCTTGAAGGCAATAACGTACTTATACTGGCGGAGGACGACATCAAGGTCATAACAGATCTTATGATGGGCGGTGACGGCAGCAATATTTCGGGAGAGATAGGCGAGCTGCAGCTTTCTGCGGTTGCGGAAGCCATGAACCAGATGATGGGCTCGGCTGCCACCTCGATGTCTACGATGCTGGGCGTACCCACAGATATAAGCACTCCCGAAGTCAATATGATAGATGTGGAGAGTGTAAAGGTCTTCGAGCGTATGTTTGAGGGGATAAACGACAATTTTGTAAAGGTTTCCTTCAAGATACATATACAGGGCTTGATAGATTCCATAATGGTGCAGCTGTATCCGATTGAATTTGCCATAAACATGGTAGACAGGTTTAAAAAGACAAGGGAGTAGCCGGAGGTTTCCTGGCAGTCTGAGTCTTTTGGAGGATCTAAGTGAACATAGTTATTGCAGGCGGCGGCAAGGTGGGCGAGATACTGATAAAGAAGCTTTCCTCAGAGGGACATGACCTTACGCTCATCGACCCGAATCTGCAGACTCTTGAGAAGAGTATAGAACGCTACGATATAATGAGCTATAACGGAAATTCCGCTTCCTATGATGTCCTGAAACAGGCTGGGATCAAGGAGGCGGATTTGCTTATAGCAGCGGCGGGAAGCGATGAGATAAATCTTCTGACCTGCTTTACCGCTCATAACATAAATCCCAAGATCAGGACTATAGCCCGTATCCGCAATCCGGAGTACGATACCCAGTCCTATATCATGAGAGACGATTTCGCTCTTTCCATGAGCTTTAACCCGGAAAAGAGCACAGCAAATGAAATTCGTCGTCTGTTAAAATATCCCGGATTTTTAAAAAGAGATACCTTTGCCAAGGGCAGAGTGGAGATAGTCGAGCTTAAGATCGATGAGAAGAGCCCGCTATGCAACCTGCCTTTGAAGGATATTATAAGCGTGACAAAGTGCAAGGTGCTCATATGCGTCGTTTTAAGGGAGGGCAAAGCCATAGCTCCCGACGGAAGCTTTGTCTTACAGGCTGATGACAAGATACTGGTGTCTGCGCCTGCCCAGAATATGTCCATACTTTTAAAGAGTCTGGGGATAGTTACCCATAAGGCGAGAAAGGTGCTGATCGCCGGAGGCTCCACGGTCAGCTATTATCTGGCGACTGCCCTGGATAAGGCGGGGATCGCCGTGCGTATAATCGAAAAGGATATGGAGCGCTGCAGGGAGCTGGCGGGAAAACTGCCCAATGCCACGATAGTCCACGGAGATGCCAGCTCACAAAATGTTCTGGAGAGCGAAGGAATTTCGGAGTCAGATGCGCTGATTACCCTTACAGGGATGGATGAGCTGAACCTCGTGATTTCCTTCTTTGGAAATGTCTGTAAGGTTCCCAAGATAATTACAAAGCTTAACCATCTTAACAATAACTATGTCCTCGACAATCTGGAGATAGGGAGCATAGTGAGCCCGAAGGAGATCGCTACGGATAATATAGTCCGCTATGTCAGGGCTATGTCGAACCTTTCCGGAGCCGCGGTAGCGGTTCATTCCATAGCAGAGGGAAAGGCGGAGGCCATAGAGTTCAGGGTAGATCCCGAAACAAGGCATATCGGCAAACCCCTTAAGGATATAGCCTTAAGGAGGGGAGTCCTTATCTGCTGCATAACGCATCAAATGGAGACCGAGATACCCGCCGGTGATTCCAGCTTTGCCCTGGGAGATACGGTAATAGTAGTGGTTTCCGCGGGAACCATGATAATGAAGCTCAATGATATTTTCGAGGCGTAGTCATGAATTATAAGATGATATGGCGGATTCTTTCGGTGATACTGGGGGTGGAAGCGGTACTTATGCTTCCCGCCCTTTTTATTGCGGTCTTTGACGGGGACAATCCGGTCAGCGGCAGCTTTCTTTTGAGCATAGGCATTATCGCCCTTGTTTCTATCGTACTTTTTTTCATCTCAAGAAATGCCCAGATGCATTTTTTTGCAAGGGAGGGCTTTGTCTGCGTGGGGTTAAGCTGGATAGCGATGTCCCTTTTGGGCTGCCTTCCATTCTGGTTTTCAGGACAGATCCCAAAATTCATAGATGCTCTCTTTGAGATGGTCTCCGGCTTTACGACTACCGGAGCCTCCATAGTGCCCGACGTGGAGAGTATGTCGAGAGGGCTTCTTTACTGGAGAAGCTTTTCACAC
>JAGBNT010000011.1 GCA_017634255.1 Lachnospiraceae bacterium | reverse complement strand
ATCTTGCCTCGTCCTGGAGCTGCTTTAACTTCTTGTTAGGAGAAAGCAGGGCATAGAGCATAGCCTTCTGGAAGTTTCTCATTCCGACCGTCCAGGCGGAAACCCTGTTGATGGAGGCATCGAAGTAGTCGAGACCTACCATTACCCTGTCCATTGCGTCGTTTCGTACTATCTCCTTGGCTATCTCCTTTGTCTCGTCGTCTAAGAGCACAACATGATCTGAATCCCAGCGTACTCCACGGGTCACATGAAGCGCCAGCTTGTCGTTAAAAAGAAGCATGGACGGGATCTTATCCGAAACCACCTCTGTAGGATGATAGTGTCCGTTGTCCATAAGAGGCAGGATATTGTGCTTATAAGCGTAGCCCGCAGTAAATTCAGCGCTGCCTGCCGTATAGCTCTCGAGTCCGATGCCGAATACCTTGGATTCAAGAGTGATAAGGACCTTGCTCTTGTCGTAGTCCATGGAGAGGATCTCATCCAGGCTCTCCGCATATCTCTGGCGGGGTCCCATCCTGTCGGCGGGAACATCCTTATATCCGTCGGGGATCCATATATTCATCTCGCAGTGAGAATTAAACTCATTTGCAAGATACTCCGAGATCTTTATACACTGTTTGCAGTGGTTGATCCAGAAATCACGAACCTCCTTTTTGGGGCTGGTAAGAGAAAGTCCGTCTACCATCATCTTATGCGAGAAGATGGTGGGATTAAAATCTATTCCCTTAAGACCTATCCTCTTTCCGAACTCCACCCATTTCTTGAAGTGCTTGGGCTCGATCTTGTCACGGTCAACTCTCTCTTCGCCCTCCTCAAAAATTGCATAACAGGCATGGAGATTGAGTCTGTGCTTTCCGGGAACAAGTGAGAATACCTTCTCGATATCTGCCATCAGCTCCTCGGGGTTTCTGGCTCTGCCGGGATAATTTCCAGTCGTCTGGATGCCGCCTGAAAGGGGACCGTCCTGGTCGAAGCCCACAACGTCGTCTCCCTGCCAGCAGTGCATTGAGATGCTGAAGTCCTTAAGCTTCTTTAAAGCCTTGTCGGTATCCACACCAAGCCTTGCCATATAGAGCTCCTTGGCTACCTCATAGTTGATGTCGATACTCGCCGAGTTTACACCCTTTTGGATGTAATCCTTGATCGATCCTACGATCTCTTCAAAATCATTTGCCATTCTTCATCCTCCTTATGAATGTGTAGTGACTGATTTATCACAATTTTCCTGCTGCGATTATATCTCCTTCGGGCTTGTACTCCTGTACCCCGAAGCTGTCATAGATATGATTTCTCGCATCGGCAAGATCCTTGAAGTCTCCTGCCTGGATCATCTGGCAGGCGATATTTCCGATTGCCGTAGCCTCTCCGGGTCCCGCTACAACGGTCCTGCCCGATTTCTTTGCTACGAGTGAATTGATGAAAGGATTCATCGAGCCGCCGCCGACGATATGTATAGAGCTGAACTTACGTCCTGCCATCTCCTCAAGCTGCTCGGTGGTCTTTACGTAATCGTCCACAAGAGACTGATATACCACAGATGCGATCTGTCCAATGCCTTCGGGCACCTGCTGACCGGTTCTTCTGCAGTAATCCTTTATCTCCTCGGTCATATTGTCAGGAGCCAGGAAGCATTCGTCGTCCACATCCACTCTTGAGGGAAAATCTATCTCCTTATATGCCTCCTTTGCAAGCTGATCCCAGTTATAGGCATCGTTGGTCTCATGGCGAACCTGCTGTATCATCCAAAGACCCATGATATTCCTTAAATACCTGAAGCGGTAGTCGTAACCGCCCTCGTTTGTAAAGTTGTACTCCTGGCTCTTAGGAGTGCAGATCGCCTCCTTATTCTCTATTCCCATCAGTGACCAGGTTCCGGAGCTGATATAGAGATTGTCGAGATCTTCTCTTATAGGCACGCTCAAAACCGCCGATGCGGTATCATGTGAGGGTGCAAGGATGACCTCGCAGTCAAAGCCCAGTTCGTCCTGTATCTCCTTTGAAAAATGTCCGCGTACTGTACCGGGCTTCTGGAGCTTCTGGAAGAGCTCCTTCTTATAGCCAAGCATTTCAATGAGCTCATAATCCCAGTCAAAGGTTGTGGGGCTTACTAGCTGTGTGGTCGTCGCCTCGGTATATTCGTTCATGGCAACACCGGTAAGCTTATACTCAAAGAAGTCAGGCAGGTTTTGATAATATACAGCCTTTTCCATGTTCTCAGGCTCCTGCTGCTTAACCGCCATGAGCTGGTATATCGTGTTGAAGCTTGCCTTTTGTATTCCGGTTCTGGCATAGAGCTTCTTCTCGGGAATTATCTTATATACCTCATCATCCATTCCCTTGGTGCGTGAATCCCTGTATGCATAAGTATTTCCGAGGATATTTCCATCCTTATCCAGGAGCACATAGTCAACTCCCCAGGTATCTATACCCATATAGTCCGGGATCTCCCCTGCCTCCTTGCATTTTTTAAGACCCGTCATTATCTCCCCGAAGAGATAGTCCAGATCCCAGCAAAGATGACCGTTTACCTTTTTAGGACCGTTATCGAAACGGTGCATCTCCTTAAGCACCATCTTCCCGTTTTCAAGAGTTCCGATGATGTGGCGCCCGCTGGAAGCTCCAAAGTCGATCGCCAAATACTTTTTTGCCATATTCTCTCCTTTCGTATATGTAGTGACTGATTTTGGTTTACCAAAATCAGCCAGAGCAGCCAGTCTATGTTCGTCAATCTATATTGCTGCTCGGTCTCCTTGTAAAATATATGGTGACTGATTTCGATTTATCGAAATCAGCCAGAGCAGCTAGTCTATGTTCCTCAATCTATATTGCTGCTCGCTTAACGCGGATACAAACATTTTACCCCAAGTGCTGCAAACTCCTCAAGCCATTTATCCTGAGGCTTCTCGTCCGTAACAACCATATCCAAATCGCTCACTGAGCATATCTTAGAAAATGCAAAGGTATCAAACTTGGTGTGGTCCACGGCAAGAATACACTGCCTTGCGGATTTTATCATGGTCTTCTTTGTCTCCGAAAAGAGCTCGCTACCGTCCGTGATGCCCTTTTGCATATCTATTCCCTTGCAGCTCATTACGACCTTTTCAACATTATATGAGCCCAGACCCTCTACCGCCCTGGGACCCACGAGCGCAAGATAGCCCTCCCTCATACTTCCGCCGGAGGAGATTATATTCCAGTCAGCGACGTCGGAAAGCTCTATCATGACCTCGATGGAATTGGTGATCACTGTTAGATGCTTCTTTTCCTTAAGAGCCTTGGCAATAAAGACTGCCGTTGTGGATGGGTCTAGGATAATATGGTCTCCGTCCTCAATAAGACCCTTTATTATTTCAGCTATAATCTGTTTACCGGCGATATTTTTTTTCTTACGGACATTAAAGGGCATATCAATGCTCGTATTCTCATTGATTACAGCTCCTCCATAGCTCTTAATAGCCAGTCCGTCCCGGTCAAGCTTTTCAAGGTCACGCCTTATAGTCTCTTCTGAAACATCAAAGCTCCTCGCAAGGTCTGAAACAATAACCTTCTTATTAAGCTGGAGTTCCTCCAGTATCATATTTCTTCTTTCTACTGCAAGCATTATTTTCCCTATAAAACACTCTCTATTATCTGTGCATCGGGATGCGCTATTACCGAAGAGTCAAGAAACATCCCTCTGTCAGCTATGGAAGCCTTCGCCTTATCTATCGCCGCCTGTACCGCAGCCACCTCTCCTGTTATGAACATATAGGATTTTCCGCACATACCCTTAGCTACTCGAAGCTCTATAAGATCAACTATCGCAGTCTTCGCCGCCACATCCGCTGCAACGATGATGGCTGCAACGTCATAGGTTTCGAGTATTCCGAGCGCTGAGACCTTATCTACCACAGAGGTTCCGTACAGCGCCGGAAAAATACTGTCATGGGGATTTCCCAAAACCATGCTGTCTATGAGCTCCTCAGGATATTTTTCAACCGCCGAATCCACCGCAGCGCGAACCGCACTTAAATCTCCGGCTATAAGGGCTATATATTTTCCGGGACATACGGTCTGCGCCTCCAGAAGCTCTACCTGAGAGGTTTTTACCATATTATCGGCAGCGGTAACTCCTGACGAAACTGTCCTGAACTCTATCATTCCAATGGCTCTGCTCAATTTGCTCCACCTCCAACAATTACGGCGTATCCCTCTGCTGCCTCCACCACAGTTCCGCTTATGGACGCATGAATATTAACGCTTAAAGCTCCCTCTGCTCCCCTGGCGATCACATCACCCTTCTTTACGCTGTCACCCTTATTTACGATGCACTGTGCAGGAGCTCCTATATGCTGCGAAAAAGGTATCTTAACCTTCTTTATACTTCTTATATTGTCATCGAGGGGAGAATCTCCCTCGTATTTAGACACCCCTAGCCTTGCGGCAAGTCTGGTCTCAGGCGCTTTCCTTAAGTCCCTTGACGTAGAAACCGGCTTCTGCAAAGGGTTGGCAGGCGCCTTTACGCCGTTTTTCCTGAGACCGTTTTTATAGTTTGTGATGAGGGTTCTGGGCTGCAGACCCTGCGGACAGGAATAGAGCTCGCAAAGGCCGCAGCCTGAACAAAAGAAGGTATTCAAAAAAGGATTCATATCCTGAAAATCTCTGTTTGCAGCAGCCCTCATAAACAAATGGGGTTCAATAGGATGTCCGAGCGCATGCCTCGGACAAAGATCCGTACATTCATGACACTGGCAGCAGATAGAGGCAGCCCTGTTTAGCTGTATCGAGCTGTCCGAACGCTTTTTTAGCACCAGCTTGTGGTCCTGCGGAAGCACAATTATGGCATTTGTCGTCTTGGTAACGGGAGAATCCCCGCTTAAGATCCGCCCCATCATCGGACCGCCTACGAAGTACACAGGGTCCGGGATCTTCACCTCGCCCGCCTGTGCGACAGCCTCCTCAACGGAAGTTCCCAAAGGAAGTCTTACCGTTTTGGGCTCGCTGACCTCTCCAACTATGGTGACCAGCTTCTCCGTAACGGCGGTGTTGTCCCTCAAAGCCCTGCTGACATTATACATGGTCTCTACATTAAATACCGCCACGTTCTGTTCAATAGGCAGACCGCCCGGGCGAACCACCTTTCCCGTAGCCTCGTATATCAAAACTACCTCGTCTCCCATGGGATAGCTTGAGGTTAACTCATGTATTCTTATGTCGGGATACATGTCTATATAGTTTTTAAGCGCCAGAATGGTTTCCCTGTACTCAGCCTTTATCCCTATGATGCCCTCCCGGGCTCCGACTGTAATGCGAACAGTATCAAAAGCCTTGAGTATCTCATCCGCATGGAGCTTTAAAAGCTGTCTGTGGAGAGTGAGCAGGGGTTCACATTCGGCGCAGTTTAAAATTATCGTCTCAGCTCTTTCGTCAAGCTTCGCATATGTAGGAAAGCCGGCACCGCCGGCGCCGACTATACCGGAAGCTCTTAAAAGGTCTTTCATCTCCGTAATCGTCATATTCCTATTCCATTCCTGTGCCTTCATCGATTATGCCGACAATGGCGGCATCCACCGGAGCATCTGAATTATCAGTGCCTACCCTTGCAGCGGAACCGGTCGCAACAAGAACATATTCTCCGATACCGGCTCCTATATTGTCTATGGCAACAAGGTGCTTAACCCCGTCCCTCATACTCTCGACGGGCTCGACGATCATGAACTTGTTGCCGATGAGCTTTTCGCTCTTTCTCGTGGAAACAACGTTTCCAAGAACCTTTCCAACTATCATAAAGCTATCCTCGCAATAATCAGTTTCCCGGAACTATGCGGACAACATCGCCTGTCTTTATCTTGCAGGCATTTGCTTCGTCTGTGTCGATATGCATTTCCAGAGTGAAGGAGGGATGAACCCTTATAAGAACGTTGTTAAAGGTTGTTCCACGCTCATTTTCAGCCTTCACATCCACAATGTCACCATCTTTAAGTCCGGCACTGCGGGCATCCTCAGGCGACATATGTATATGGCGGGCGGCAATTATGCAGCCCTCGTTTAAGTATATGGCACCCTTGGGTCCGACAACTGCGATTGGAGCACTCCCCGCAGTATCCCCGGAATTTCTGATGGGTACCTTGACTCCGAGTTTAAAGGCGTCGGTCTGTGAGACCTCTACCTGGTCGGCGCTTCTCGTAGGTCCGAGAATACGGACATTTTCTATAGCACGAAGCTTTAAACCCACGATGGTAACGGTCTCGTTAGATGCGAACTGCCCTCCCATCAGGTCTTTTTTCTTTGTAAGATGATAGCCTGCTCCAAAGAGCTTCTCAACGCTCTCCTGAGTCAGATGTATATGTCTCGCCGATACTCCGACGGGAACCATAAAACCCTGAGGGCTGCGGCGGGATTTCTCTCCCTCGAGCGCCTCAAGAACCATTTTCGTGATCAATTCAACATTTGCAGTATCCATATACGGTCTCCAAATCCAAGCAATATTCAATAAATAATTTAAAGTGAAAGAAATCATCGAGTTGCTACGTATCATTGAAAAATTCCGTACTCGTGTCACAACGAAAGCTTCTAAACTCGCCATTTAGCGTAGCTTAAACGGACGCGCCGCCATCATTCGAATCCATTCTCAGTGATGGCTAAAAAGTACATCCATGTACTTTTTGCGCTGTCTGACATGGCTCGTTAAGAAGTTTCGTTGGGACCTGCGTGCGTATTTTTCAATAATCCGGTAGCAACTCTATAATGCTGCGATTTACTGAATCTTAGGTAAGATCATTTCAACATCGTTGTGAGGTCTGGGTATTACATGTGTAGCGATAAGCTCACCAAGCTTAGCTGCATTTGCAGCGCCTGCCTCAACTGAGCTCTTAACAGCTCCAACATCTCCACGAACCATAACGGTTACAAGTCCGGAACCGATCTTCTCTGTTCCGATAAGAGTTACGTTAGCAGCCTTGCACATTGCATCTGCTGCCTCGATCGAAGCAACAAGACCTCTTGTCTCAACCATTCCTAAAGCTTCCATTGACATATTTTTATCCTCCTTATGAATATGTGGTGACTGATTGCATTTATGCAATCAGCTAGAGCGGCTCATAATGTTAGTTATCCTTCATGGCCGCTCGGCCTCCTTTAATTACAAATACGTTTTATTGTGAAAATTCGTCCAATCCTCATTCTTAAAGCGGCTCGCGCTGATATCGACCAGCTTGACGATCTCATCATGAGGATTTGCGATCACTCCGTGTGAAACTACATTCTTGATTGGCTCGTGCATAGCCGCCTTTACAGCAGCCTCACAATCGGAAACATCGCCTTCGACAACGAGAGTCACAAGTCTTCCTCCGAGACGCCTTTCCCAGGTGGCAAGACTTACATTCGCAGCCTTGCACATCTTATCCAGCGCATCCATCGCAGCGACAACTCCAACTATTTCTACCAAGCCATATGCATTACCCATCTGTTACCTCTTTTTATTCCCTGTATTCGCCTATTTAATACCCGGTAATATTTTTTCCACATCGCTATGGGGTCTCGGAATAACATGCTGTGCAACCAATTCTCCCAGACGACCTGCGGATACAGCACCGGTCTCGACAGCAGCCTTAACAGCTCCTACATCTCCGCGAACCATTACTGTAACGAGTCCGGAACCGATCTTCTCTGTTCCGATAAGAACAACCTCAGCCGCCTTGGTCATTGCGTCAGCTGCCTCTATAGCTGCCGTAAGACCTCTGGTCTCAATCATTCCCAATGCTTCCTGTGACATAACTTTCCTCCTTAATTAAATATGTGGTGACCGATTGCATTTATGCAATCGGCTAGAGCGGCTCGTAATGTTAGTATACCTATATGACCGCTCGGCCTCCTATTAACTCTATTTTTTATCGAAGCAGTTCAGCTTTAACATCTTTTCCGTATCCGCGGTGGGTCTTGGGATAATGTGCTTCTGCACTACTCCGGTGAGACTTTCGGCTACGGCTGTTCCGGCTTCCATCGCCGCTTCCACATCCGATACCGAGCCCCTGAACTTTATCGTTACAAGCAGGGGTACCGGAAGCGCGTCCGCGTTTGCCGGCTTGTTTTTATCAAAGGGCTCCAGCCATACATTTCCCGCCTTGCAGCCTGCGTCTGCCGCCATAAAGGCACATACCAGACCAAAGACCTCTAAAAGACCGACCGCCTCCATTGATTGTTCTGCCATAAACATTGCTCCTTCTTAAGTGATAAGGATCTTCATCCTTATTCATTGACTATTGCGATCTTAAGTCCCTTCTGAGCCAGATTGAACTCATGAGCCTCGTTTATATCCTTAAGCGCAAACTTGTGTGTGATAAGCTCCTTGATCGGAATACCGTCTCTCTGAGCAGCCTTGAGGAACTCAAATGTAGTTGCATAATCCCTTAGGGTATAAACCCATGAGCCTACGGTTGTGATCTCCTTCGAACAGATGTCGAAGTGGGGATTTATCGTAGCGTCTCCGCCGTTAATGAAGAAGCCAAGCTCGCAAAGTCCTCCGCCGTTGCGTATGAACTTATAGATATTGGAATGACCTGCCGGAGAACCTGTACACTGGAAAGCAAAATCAGCAAGATAGCCTCCGAACTGATCCTTAACTCCCTGTGTCAGCGCTTCTATTCCGTTGAAGTCCTTAAAGTTGACTGTTCCGGTTGCTCCGAGCTTCTTTGAAAACTCAAGTCTCTGTGCATTGCCGTCTACCGTAACTATCTGGGTGATACCCATAGTCCTTAAGATCGCCACGCAGATAAGACCGATGGGACCGCAGCCCTGAACTGCTACTCTGCTGTTAAATCTTAAGATACCCGTGCTCTTGGCTCTCTCTACTGCATGGATCAAAACTGCGCAGGGCTCGATAAGTATTCTGGAGTCCAGATCCAGATCCGATACGTTAAAGTAGGTGGAGCCCTCTCTGCCTATCATGATGTAATCTGAAAACCATCCGTTAAGATGCCTTTCATCGTCGGGAACAAGTCCGTATACATCAGCGTCTCCGACATTCTGCTTGTTGAGATCATACATCGTTATATCCGGATCATCCTTAAAGATCATGCAGGTAACGATCTTGTCTCCAACCTTTAAGGGCTTGCCTGCCGAATCTTTTTTAACATTCTTTCCCATCTTTACGATGGTGCCGGTTCCCTCGTGTCCGAGTGCTACCGGAATGAGATTGAAGGGATCCTTCCTGAACTCATGCGCATCCGTTCCGCAGATGCCGCAGCCCTCAACCTTTACGAGGATATCATCGTCGCCTACAGGCGGGATCGGAAATTCCTTGATATCGTAATGTCCAAGTGCTGTGAGCATAGCCACATGCGCTGTCTTCGGAATGTCATAGGATGCTCCTGCAAAAGAAGCTCCGGAATTGTACGAAGAAGACGTAGCGGTCGAGGAAGCACCGGATGCAGACGATACTGCGCTCATGGAGCTCAATACCTGTCTTACGATTGCTTCTATATCCTGTGTATTAGCCATCTTTTTCTCTGTCCTTTCCTGAAATATTTATATCATCTGATGCACAGACTATCTACCATTACGCAACGTCTCCTCTTTGTAAACGTTGCCGCGCTCGTTAAGCCCTCTCCGGTCCTTGAAGCTATAGTAAATGTACAGAAGCCTTCTCCTCCGAAGCCGATAGCCGCATAGCTCGGTGCGTTCTTTACAAGGATCGCCGTATCTATCGCTCTGGCGTACTTGGTAATATTGTCTATGTTTCTGGAATGAATATGCGCGCTGTGACGGTTTCCGTGCTCAAGCCAGACCGCTTTTTCAACCGCATCATCGAAATCCCTGGCTCTTACAACTCCGAGTATCGGCATCATGAGCTCAGTAGAGATCAGCGGATGCTCCTTCTCTCCCTCAAAGGTGATGCAGCGGATATTGTCGGGAACCTCGGTTCCGATCATTCTAAGAAGGGTCTTAGCATCACGTCCCACACATTTTCTGTTAAGTCTTCCCTTCTCGTCCATAACCGTTGCAACCAGCTTGTCCTGCTCCTCTTTGGAAGCTAAGTAGCAGCCCTGCTCATTTACCATATAGCTCATAAGCTCATCTACCACGCTGTCTACAGCTACGATCTCCTTCTCTGCTATGCAGGGGAGATTATTATCGAAAGTACAGCCGTTCACGATCGCCTCCGCAGCATGGCGGATATCGGCTGTCTCGTCTACTAAAGCCGGAGGATTTCCCGCTCCTGCTCCTATGCCCCTCTTTCCGGAGGAAAGAACTGCTGTAACGACTCCGGGACCTCCGGTAGCCGCTATGAGCGGAATATCCTTGTGCTTCATCATTATAGCACTGGAATCCAAGGTAGGCTTTTCAACCGTGCAGGCAATATTGTCCGGACCGCCTGCCTCCAGTGACGCCTCATTGCATAAATTTATCGCAAATATGGATGTTCTTATCGCCTGGGGATGGGGGTTGAAAACCACCGTATTTCCTCCGGCGAGCATCCCTATCGTATTGCAGAGAACTGTTTCCGAAGGATTTGTACAGGGTGTGATGGCGCCTATTACTCCGAAAGGTCCCATTTCCACCAGTGTAAGTCCCCGGTCTCCGCTCCAGGCTGAAGTCTTTATATCTTCCGTTCCCGGGCACTTGTCCGCAACCAGATGGTGCTTTAATATCTTATGACCCACATTACCCATGCCGGTCTCATCTACACCCATTCTTGCGAGAGTCTCCGCATTTTCATGCACTTTGCGCCGGATAACGGATATGATCTTTTCTCTTTGGTCCATGGACAGGCGACGCACAGTCTCTTCAGCCTTCTTTGCTGCCTCGATAGCCTCGTTCATATCCTTAAATACGCCGTGCATACCCGAAACAGCCTCGTTCATCTGGAGCTTTGCGACTACCTCCGAAACTATGTCCCTGACCATATTTTCGTTTAAAGACATATTTTTCTCCTTACAGTCCCATCTGTTCCATTACTTTTTTGGTTATCTGTGCAACCAGCGCCTCATTTCCCTGAGCTCCTCCGGGAGAGGTTATTGAACCCGAGTGCTCTCCGCAGTTTCCGCCGCAGTTGTGGCAGTTCATGCCGCCCTTGTTCTGGCAGAGATTTGCGGGGTGCTTTCCGGGAAGACCCATCTTTCTCCTGATCTCATAGAGTCTCTGAACTGTGGCATTGTCAAATTCCTTTGCTCCGCCCAACTGCTTAGCCTTGTAAAGAAGCTCTGCATAAAATTCCACAGACTCCATTTTGTAATAAGCTGCCGTAAGGTCAACGCTCCATGTAAGAGCACCGTGGCTCTCCAGAAGCACTGCATCGAAATAGGGGAGATACTCCTCTACCGCATCCGGGATCTCCATTGTGGAAGGCGTTCCGTACTTTGCGATGGGAACGCAGCCAAGAGAGATAACTGCCTCGGGCATGATGGGCTGTGTAAGAGGTATTCCTGCTATGGCGAAAGCCGTAGCAAAGGTAGGATGAGCATGAACTACAGCACCTACGTCGGGTCTCTTCTCATAAACCCTCATGTGCATCTTGATCTCGGATGAGGGTCTGAAGCCGGCATTTGCCTGGATAACCTCGCCCTTCTCGTTTACCTTACAGATGTACTCGGGAGTCATGAAGCCCTTTGATACACCAGTGGGTGTGCAGAGAAATTCATGGTCGTTGAGCTTTACGGAGATGTTTCCGTCATTGGCTGCAACCATGTTCCTGTTGTAGATCCTCTTTCCGATCTCGCAGATCTGTTTTTTGATCTCAAATTCATTCTGCATTGTTTAGTTTCCTCCTGATAAATTCTTATTACCACTTTTCCCACACTAGCTGCCGTGCACGAGACAGCCTGTCGTACGGAAAACGCCTAGTCAGCGCTTTCAAAATAAACTTCGTTAAAACTCAAACGACTCGTGGATTTTTGTTGTATTTTCAAGAAGTATACAACAAAAAACCACATCCGTCAACAAATTAGATGTGGTTTTTGAGCTTTTTATCGGATAATAAAATGGATTATTTTGTGGGATTTGCAGTAATTACCGCAACTATTAAACACAGCCCGAAGCACCGGCTTCCACGGGCGTTCCTCCCGCACTCATGACATGAACATGCCGTCAAAGCATGATATAAACAAAATATGCCGCATAGCACAAAAGCATTATAAGACCGTGTACTCTTTTAAGCTTTCCCTTTAGTGAGCAAAGGAGCAGAAGTACCGCAGCTCCTATGGCGATAATCGCATCAAAGCGGAAATTGACCGCGAAATTTATAGGTACGATCAAGGAGGCTGTGCCGATAACAAACAATATATTAAAGATATTGCTTCCCACTATATTCCCGATGGCGATATCCGCATTGCCCTTCTTTGCCGCCATACAGGAGGTGACAAGCTCGGGCAGGGAAGTCCCGAGAGCTACTATGGTAAGACCTATGAAACGTTCGCTCATTCCGAAGATCCTGGCTATTCCGCTGGCACCGTCCACAGAGAAATTACTTCCCAGCACTATCATCCCCATACCCAGCACTATAAACAGCGCTATCTTCCAGAAGGGCTTCTTCTCTCCGCTCGAGCTTTCCGACGAATCTGAGCGCTTTGCCATTATTATCATATACGCAAGATAGGCTATGAAAAGAACCCATAATATGGCTCCGTCCAGGCGGGACATCACTCCGTCCAGCCCCAAGAGCATAAATACAACAGTCACAGCCACCATGAAAGGCATCTCATACCTTATGGTACTCTTTCCTACGGCTATGGCGGTTATAGTACATGCCACTCCGAGGATCACAAGTATATTCATTATATTGCTTCCCAGGACATTTCCTATGGAAATATCTGCATTACCCTTGGCTGCAGCGGCGATGCTTACAGCCGTCTCCGGCGCCGAGGTCCCCATGGCTACTATCGTAAGCCCTATTATTATCTCCGGAACCCCGAAGCGTTTTGCGAGGTTCGATGCCCCGTCCACAAAAATGTCGGCTCCCTTTATCAGTAAAACGAAGCCTGCCACCAGCAGTACAAGATCCTTTAATAATTCCATCATTTAAGGTACTCCAATATCTCTTTTATTCCCTGATTATGCCTTGAATCCACATAAAATATCTTTTTGCAGCCTGCAAGGGTAAGCCACCGCTCTGCGCGCTTTGCATCCGCTCCTGCAGCATCTATCTTAGTCACTATACCTATAACCTCCCTGTTGCACTGGCTGGTCACACAGGGCGGGTACAGCGAATAGGGCTCCGTTGCGGAAAGTATGAGTCCAACGATATCCGCTTCATAAGTATAAAGAGCCAGAGCTCTGCCGAGTCTGGCTGTCTGTGCATATTCTCCTGGAGTATCGATTATAAAATCATGATTGTTAATGTACTGGGTCTTATGGTAATGGATGCTCTTTCCCCTGAGCGCCTGGGTCAGAGTGGTCTTTCCTGCCTCCGAACGACCCATAAGGATTATTTTCTTCATGTCCGGGTGATGGGGCAGATCTCATACCCCAGAGTATTCTGAACATAGTACAGAATTGCCGTAGTGGCAGCCTCCACCTCCGAAACAGTGCCCGTCACTATCAGAGACCCGCTGAACCTGTCTACAAAGCCAAGCTCGACTCCTGCGCTCTTTATGGCGATATCTCCCATGATTATTGCAGTCTCCGCCGGGGAAACCGTCATTATGCCTATGGCTGACTTTTCGATCTCCACTGCGGGGTCCAGCCCCAGCTTATAATAAAGAGTCTTATCCGGATTGGCTATAATATGGGCGAGAGTAACCTGACGCCCGGGAACCAACTCCTGTACTATCCTCTGTTTATTCTGAAATTCCACGTCTTATCCACCTATTATACAAATAAGTCCAGCAGCCTCGACCTGCCTCTTAAGCTCAAGCATCCGCTCCCTTTCGGGCGTTTTCAGTTCTCCCATCGGATAGTCCCGTCCGAGACCTATATATTTGTCATAACCCAGCCTGTGATAAGGAAGTATGTGCATCTGTCTTACACCGGGCAGCTTCGAAGCAAACTCCGCTATGCCCCTTATCTCCTCCGGAGTATCGTTAAAGGTGGGGATAACCGGTGTACGGATGACGAGCTCACACCTGCCCTCCTGGGCGATCCTCGTAATATTGTCCAGCATAAGGAGGTTGTCCCTGCCGCAAAATTCCTTGTGCTTATCCGCATTGATATGCTTTATGTCGCAAAGGTAGGTATCGAGATAGGGCAGCAGCGCATCTATCTTCTCGTAATCGCAGCAAGCCATGCTCTCGATAGCCGTGGAAAAACCGGCGTCCTTGGCAGCATGGAGAAGATCCCTCGAAAAATCCGCCTGAAGGGTACATTCCCCGCCCGAAAGCGTCAGCCCGCCTTTTGAGCGCCAGTAAAAGCGCCTGTCCATCTCTACGGTCTCCATGACCTCCCGGACCGAAACATCCTCTCCTACGGTCTTTACCTTGCCGTCCACAGTGCGCATGGTCTCTATCTCATAATGCTGAGACTCGGGATTGCAGCACCAGCGGCAGCGCAAAACGCAGCCTTTAAGGAAAACTATGGTACGTATTCCTATTCCGTCATGTACCGAATATCTCTGTATATCGAAAATTCTTCCTCTGGTTTCAAGATAGTCCATTCATCTACCTCGAGCTATGCATCTAATCCCTGTTCGGTACGGCTTATGATGTCATCCTGAAGAGACTTCGAAAGCGTTGTGAACAGTGCGGAATATCCCGCAACCCTGACAACCAGGTGGCGGTATTTATCGGGATTCTTCTGCGCATCCAGAAGAGTCTCCTTATCTACAACATTAAACTGCATATGCATACCCTTCTCATCAAAGAAGGTACGTATCAGATTTGCAAAGTCATTTAAGCCCTTCTCTCCTGAAAGAGCCGACGGATGGAATTTCTGGTTAAAGAGGGTTCCGTTTGAAGCAATACCGTGATCTATTCTTGCAACCGAATTACAGGTAGCCGTAGGTCCCTTCGTATCTCTTCCCTGGGCAGGTCCGATACCGTCAGCAATCGGCGTGTGTGCAAGCCTGCCGTCCGGAGTTGCTCCTGTCTGCGTTCCAAGGGGCACATTTGCCGATACAGGGTAAAGTCCTGCCTGGAACTGTCCTCCTCTGGGATTCCTATAGGTTTCAAGAGGCTTCGTATAGAGGTAAGCCACTTCTCTTGCGAGCTCATCCACCTCCGGAATGTCATTTCCGTACTTGGGAACCTCTTCTATCCAGCTTAAGAGCTGCTCGCACCAGTTCTTATCGGCAGCCGGCAGCTCGGTCGTTCTGATGCTGTCAACTATCCGGGCTATATCGCTCTGCGATACGCTCTGACCTGCCTTTTGCATTTCACCTACGATATTTAAGGTCATATCCTTTATGGTTATCTCGTCAAAGCCCTTTCCGAAATTCAGAGCCATTGCCTTTTTATATTCCTGAAGCGTAAGCTTATGCTGGTCGTAAACAAGAGTCTTTATGCAGTTAAGGGCATCGGCGGCATTCGCTATTCCAAAGCCCTGGGGACCTGTGAAATTGTAAACGGCTCCGCCCTGCTCAGTGGTAAGCCCTCTGTCCATGCAGTCATCCACCATACATGAAAGCCAGGGCAGCGGAACTCTCTCGGCATGGGCCTGGTCTATCGCGTTGTCGGCATTTACAAGCAGGGATATCTGGTATTCCATCTGCTTTTTATATGCATTCCAGAAGTCCTCAAAGGTCTTAAAATCCTCCAGCTCTCCGGTACGTACGGAAACCTGCTCTCCCTTGTCCATACCGTTTGAAAATACAAATTCAAGAGGACGCAGCATGTTAAAGAAGGCAGCATCGTGCCAGCCCATCTCCTTACCCATCTTGGCGGGCTCCACACAGCCGATTATCCCGTAGTCCCGGGCATCCTCCAGGGATATGCCGCGGTTCATCATGGAAGGAATGATGACCTCATCGTTATAATATGCGGGAAGACCTATTCCGGTTCTGGTAAGCCTTGCCGCCTCTATCAAAAGCTCCTGAGGCGAAAGATTCCAAACCCTTATCGAAAGCGAAGGCATCGGAAGGAATACGTGGTGGGACGCCCATATGCACATGAAGGAAAGGTCGTTGGTCGCGTCCTTGCCGTCCACAGTCTGTCCGCCCACGATAAGATTCTGGAAAAGGCTGTAACCCGCAAAGCCCTTGGCGCTCTCGGCATCCCTGCACTTATTTAAGTCGTTTAACTTTACCCATATGCAGTCTATATATTCCTGAGCCTGATCCCGGGATATCCTTCCGGCATCCATGTCCGCCTTGTAAAAAGGATACATATACTGATCGAAACGTCCCGGCGAGATGGAATGTCCGCTCGATTCAAGCTGTATGAGCTGCTGCACAAACCAGAAGCTCTGGCATGCCTCATAAAAGCTTGTCGCTCCGCGGCGGGGAACGTTCCTGCAATTATTAGCGATCTGCAAAAGCTCATCCTTGCGTTTTGCGTCGTTAGTCTCCCTTGCGAGCTTCTCAGCAAGGGCGCTGTAGCGCTCCGCGTAGCCGATTACAGCCAGACAGCTTATCTTCATAGCCTCAAGGAGGGTGTGCTTACGGGCATAATACTGGTCTCCCGGTTTCATCTTTTCCAGTCTTTCGTCTATTTCCCTTATTATTCCTTCGAAGCCTATGTTTAAAACCTTGTCATAATGCACAGTCAGATGACCTACACCGTTGTAGAAATAATTTCCGGGTGTAAATACGTTATGCTCTATGGCCTTTTTGGTCTCCGGCGACATATAACTTAGTGCAAGATCGGAATTTGTCCTGCCCTTCCAATAGGGATGAACCTTTAAGAGAGCCTTCTTTGTCTCCTCGGATATATAGAAAGGATCAGCCTCCCTTGTAGCTACGGTATCAAATTCGGGCTCGAGCCACTCATAAGAAAACTCGGGATAGGTCTGACGGCCCCTGGGAGCTATCGTCGTGGAGCCTACTATAAGCTCCTCATCCCTTATTATTATCGGAATATTCTTTAAAATATGTTCAAAGGCATGAGCTCTTCTCATTACCATGGGCTCATTTTCAGTCTGCTTATATGATTCCGTAATGAGAATGGCTCTTGCTGCCTCTATCTCGGGCATCTTACGATAAAGATTCTCAACCAGCCTTGTGATCCTGTCCGATTTATTTGTGGGTGTTGAATTAAATCTAGCAGCCATATATTCCTCCTGAAAAATTTTATATTGTATGGGATTGACTATGACTTTCCGAACGCGAAATCGGAAATGCGTTCGGAAATCTGGCTTCGCCAGACACGCCGACCTGCAAACAGGTCGCCTGGTCGAATACGGATATTGAATTTCCAATGAAATTCAATATCCTATGGGGGTGTCGCAGTGCGACAGCCCTTTAACATAGTCAATATATATTTGTGGTTTTCCGTTATATTCTAAGTTAAATCGTGTGGATTGTCAACGATATATTTACTCTGAAAATATCTTTTGCATACCGCTATCCCGCGAGGGTTTTGCAAAGCAAAATCCCGAGGTTTACAGCGATTTTGTGTTCAGTGAAGTCGAATTTACATCACAAAATCGCCAACTAAACGCCCGCTTTTATTTATGGTGGTATCATGTGGCATGAGATGGGCGCTTTGTTGCTTTGTGTGGTTTTTTGTTGACTTTCTGGAAAGCAGCTTTATAATGTACTTATGCTGAAAGTAGATATTCATACACATTCAATAGCAAGCGGTCACGGAACAACTGACAGACTCATCGACATGGCAGATGAGGCGGCTTCCCGCGGCTTAAAGATACTGGGAATCTCGGAGCACGGTCCTAAAACCCTGGGCTCCGCCACCCCTTCCTATTTCCTGGGGACAAAGCAGCTTCCCCGTTCCAGAGGCTCTCTTATTTTGCGCTACGGCGCCGAATGTAACATCCTCAACATAGACGGCAGGCTGGATCTGCCCGACCACATTCTTTCCAGACTCGATTATGTGATCGCGAGCATCCATCCTCAGAATATACGCTCACTGTGTCAGTCAGATGCAATGCGTGCCTATGAGGGTGCAATGCGAAATCCCTATGTGAGCTTTATAGGTCATCCAGACGACGACCGCTATCCCTTAAATTATGAGGTCTTTATACTGAAATGTATGGAAAACGAGTGTATTCCCGAGCTTAACGAGGTCTCGCTCGCTCCCGGCTCCTACAGAAAAGGGGGCTTGAAAAATGCACGTAAAATGCTGGAATACTGCCTTAAATACTCCTATCCCGTGCTTATAAGCTCGGATTCCCACGGCAGGACAAATATAGGACAGACACCCTGCTGCGATGCGCTGCTAAAGGAGCTGTCCTTCCCGGAAAATCTGATTTTCAATAACCTTATATAATTCGTTAAACACCCGTTTATTGTCTTCTATGAACCTGTCCTCTCCGGGCAGACACCCTCCGCAGATATCGATTCCTAGTATATCTCTGTCTTTAAGCAGCTTAATCAATATATCGCAAAGCTCTGAGAGCCCGAGCTCCCCCTGATCCCAGTTGACCTTAAGCTCACTTTCAGAGAGCACATCCAGGTCGATGGAAACATATACCGGCAGGCTGGCGCTCAAAGCTCCGCTTATCATATCCCTTCCCTGTACCAGCATGACCTCTTTCAGATTATCAATATCCGCCCTTGCGTCCCTGATCCAGGAGCCGCAGGATCTTAAGCCCTCAAACGCCGGTTCCTGATCGTCGGTATGCTTATCAAAGACGAGCAAAGAAAAGGGTGACACGATCCTTTCCAGAAAGAACCGTGTCACATAATGGTAATTGCCGTTATCCAGAAAATGTATCCCCTCCACAGGACATTCAGACAGCTTATAGCGTATGGCGTCCTCCGCCTCACTGTCCACATACATTGTACATCCCGAAAGCTCCGTACAGTCTAAGATCAGGTGGGGAGCTCCGTCAAAGGGATCTGCCAGGGAATAGATACCTGTAAAATCAATCCTCGCCTTCTTCATCCCCGAGTTCATCGAGCTCTTCTTCTACAAGCTCCTCCTCTTCCTCCTCTAGCTCCTCTTCTCCTGCCTCGACAGCTTCATCCTCCATATCCTCATCCTCACCGTCTTCGAAGTAAGCCTCTTCCTCGCCTCTGTCCCTTATTAGCCCTCGGTAGAGGAAAGCCGCTGCAACCGCTCCCAGAAAAGGAGCGACTATAAATACCCAGACCTGAATGAGCGCCTCAGCTCCGGTAAACACGGCAGGTCCTAAAGAACGGGCGGGGTTGATGCCCGTACCGGTAAGGGGTATGCCGAAGATATGCACCAATACCAGCGCCAGACCGATTATAAGCCCTGACTGCCTTATGTATTCATATCTGGCAGTGACAGACAGTACGATGAGTACGAAAACCAGTGTCAATATAAACTCAACCGCTATGGCTCCTCCGAGATTGAGCCCTGAGTAGGAAAGGTCTCCGAAGCCGTTTGCCCCTAAGGAGTCCGCTTCAAGCTCGCTGCATATAAGGATGATATACAATATCCCTGCTCCGGCAAAGCCTCCAAGGAACTGGGCTATGAAATAAAAGATAAAATCTCCAAGGGACATCCTCCCGTCTATGAACATCGCAAGAGAAACCGCGGGATTTATGTGACAGCCCGACACATCGCCTATGGTATAGGACATTGCAACAAGTGCAAGTCCGAATGTGAAGGCTATACCCAAGGTACCCAGTACTCCTTCAACTCCCCCCGTCATTGCGGCAGCTCCGCAGCCAAAAAGCGTAAGCACAAGGGTTCCTATGAACTCCGCAATATACTTTTTCATTTTTAAATACCCTCCGTAAGTTTTTACAAATTCATTAAAAATATATTAACATATGTAATATTTTAATACAATAATTTCGCCGCCGCTCCGTTTTAATTTTTCAGCCTGTTAAAGTTCACAGCCTTTAAGGCTGAGAACGCAGCTTAAACCCCTATGCCTCTATTATCAGCCGAAACATTGAGCTTAATGACAACAATTGTCAATAAAGAAACAGCGGACGATTTTCCGGATTGTCTATATCATAGGGCGTGGCCTGATAAACGTAGTAATTAAGCCAGTTCGTATAAAGGATGTTGCAGTGGGACCGCCAGGAAAGCGAGGGTCTTTGAGACGGATCATCCTTTGGATAATAATTTTTCGGGATATCGGGATCTATACCCTTATCCAGGTCTCTCCTGTATTCCTTATCCAGCGTCATCCTGTCATATTCCGGGTGCCCCATTACAAATACCATCGAACCCGAATTTGCCGTACAGATATAAATTCCCGCCTCATTGGACTCAGCCAGCACCATAAGCTCCTTATTCCCGTAGATATCCTGCGGATCCACTCCTGTATACCTGCTGTGCGGAGCGAGGAACACGTCGTCGAACCCTCTTACGAGAGGTATCTTCCTGTTCATAACATGATTTTCATATATACCCGAAAGCTTCCTCGGAAGCCTTACCTTTTTTATCCCGTAGTGATAATAGAGTCCTGCCTGCGCTCCCCAGCAGATATGGAGCACACTGGTAACATGGTCTTTGGTCCATTGGAAAATGCCGCAAAGCTCCTCCCAGTAGTCTACCTCCTCAAATTCCATAAGCTCTACCGGCGCACCCGTGATTATCATTCCGTCGAAACGACGGTCCTTTATCTCATCCCAGACCTTGTAAAACTGGTTCAGGTGGTTAGCTGACACATTTTTGGATTCATGGCTCCTGACCATCAAAAATGTAATGTCTATCTGCAGCGGTGTATTGGAAAGCGCCCTCAAAAGCTGCAGCTCCGTATCCTGCTTTAAGGGCATCAGGTTTAAGATGCATATCTTCAAGGGACGGATATCCTGATGCATGGACCTGAGCTCGTCCATTACAAATATATTTTCTCTCTCCAGCGTCTCCTTTGCCGGGAGGTCGCTCTGAACTTTGATTGGCATAATTATTTCTCCTGATCCTTATATGTTATCCGGCTTTCCGAATCTTTCAATAAATTCATCCTCGGAAATTATCGGTATCTTAAGCTCGTTTGCCTTAAGATTTTTAGCAGATGTCGAGGTCGTGTCGTTATTTACGAGATAATCCGTCTTTTTGGAAACCGAACCGGTTACACTCCCGCCCAGCTCTTCCACATAGGCTTTAAAGCCGTCCCTGTTTTTAAAGGTGTGGACCGCACCGGTTATCACAAAGGTCTTGCCCTTAAGGGGCAGCTCTATATCCGCCTTATGAACCGCTTCTCCGCCGGTTACGTTTATCATCGGCAGCAGCTTGGCAAGCTGAGCCACGTTTCGCTCATCCGCATACCACTTAAGTACGGAGGCGGATTTTTCGGGACCGATACCCTCGATATCCTCAAACCCCGTTCCGTTCCTCATCCGTTCTAGAAATTCCTCAAAGCCCACAGCCGTAATTATGTTTTTTGCGGCATCCAGCCCGATCATCGGAATACACAGGGCGTATATGAGATTTACAGCCGGAACGCTTCGGGAGCGTTCTATTGCCCTTCCCATGTTCTCGCAGGACTTCTCCCCGTAGCCATCCATAGTGCGTATCTCGTCAAAATACAGAGGAAGCGAATAAATATCCGCAAACATCTTTATATATCCCATATTCATAAAGTCCAGCATTGTCCTTATGGAAAGCCCGTCTATATTCATGCCGCTCTTGCTGACAAAACGGGTGAACATCTTAAGATGCTTTGCGGGGCAGTCAGGATTTGTACAGTGGAGCGTCTCCACCCCGCTTCTCTCCGAAAGCCTTATGCTCGTAGGAGCAAGGCACACCGGACAGTTTTCGGGAATATCATAGAGCCCCTTTTTTTCCTTTACGGCTATTATCTTCGGGATTATCTTATTGCTCTTAATACAGGTTACAATGCTGCCTTCCCCACCCATTCCAAGGCGTTTTAGCTCGGAAAGGTTACACAGGCTCGCCCTGGAAACCTTCGTACCCTCCAGCTCCACGCTATCGAATACTGCCACCGGGGTTATCGTAGATACTGCGCAGGACCACTCTATATACTTAAGTCGCGTATCCGCACTCGTATCCTGCCATTTAAAGGCATAGCCCGCCGTCAGCTGGTGATGACCGGTGACGGAGCCGCTCATGGCATAGTCGTTGTCCTCATAGCATAAGACCAGACCATCCACAGGGATGTCCATACTCCCGTCTTCCACCCTCTTTGTCCAGCGGGAAATGACCTCATCCAGCCCCTTAGCATCCGTCTTCTCCCTTTCGACCACGGTAAAGCCGTAGCTTTCAAGAAGTGACATCCGCTCTCCCCAGGAGGATATATGCTCATCCGTATGCACCAGCGTAAACGCATTAAAGCGAACATGCCTTAATGCCACCTTTTCCGGGTCGTCCAGATTGAGTGTGCCTGCAGCCAGATTCCTCGGATTTGCGTATTTTTCCTCGTCCTCTGTCGTATCGTTTATTAGATTGAAATCCGTATATGAGATGGTAGCCTCTCCTCGCACCACAAAATGCCCCTTATAGGGTATCTCTCTTACAACTCCTTCAATGGCGCCGGAGAGATATGTGATATTGTTGCCCTCGATACCGTTGCCCCTTGTGGCAAGATGTGTAAGGGTCCCGTTATCATAGGTGGCAACAAGGGTCAGCCCGTCCAGCTTCCAGCTAAGCCATATCTCCCTGTCTCCCGCCCATTTTTTTAGATCCTCAACAGACATGGTCTTGGCAAGTGAGAGGGCGCGGTACTCGTGAGTGATCTTATCCCTGCCCTCCGGCTCGTACCCTGTGTTTCCCGTAGGGCTTTCGGGCAGGACATACCCGGTCTCCTCCTCAAGCCTCTTTAGCTCGTCGAAGGCGGCATCCCACTCGAAATTGCTCATTATCTCTTCCGAGCCGTTATAATATTTTTCCGAAGCTCTGTTTAAAAGCTCCGTCAGTTCTTCAATCCTTTTTTTACTATCCATAACCTGTCTATATCCAGTTCCCTGTACTGTCCCGGTTTCAGCCCCTCCAGGGTTATATCCATTATCCTTATTCGTTTGAGCCTAAGCACGTTAAGCCCGAAGGAGGCGCACATACGCCTTATCTGCCTGTTCATCCCCTCCGTAAGCACGATATTAAAGCTCCGGCTTCCCGTCCTTTTTATGCTGCAGGGGCGGCTCCGTCTGCCCTCAATGAGCTCAAGACCGCCTCTCTCCATTTTGCCTATGACCTCATCTGTGACCGGAGCGTCCACTTCCACCTCGTACTCCTTCTCGTGACCTCCCTCCCCCTTTAACAGGGAATTGACGAAAGAGCCGTCATTAGTCAGCAAGATAAGCCCTTCACTATCCTTATCCAGCCTTCCTATGGGATATATCCTCAAAGGATAGCCGATCCTGTCTACAATATTATTGTGTTCCCCTGCCTGATCCACGGTGGAACAGACTACGCCCCTTTCCTTGTAATATGCAAGCAGGACTTTATGGTTATTAACATCAACAGGACGGGAATCAACCGTGATCAACTCTCGCCCCGTAACCTTGCATCCAAGTACCGCTTTATGTCCGTCTATCGTAACCCTGCCGGCTTCGATAAGCCTGTCCGCCTCTCTTCTCGAACAGACACCGGCATCGGACAGATATTTGTTTAATCTGACTTCATCCATTACTACAGGCCGGATACCTCCAGGGTAAGCAGCACATCCTCTAAAAGTGCCTCGGCATCCTCATAATCCTTTATTTCAATGGCAGCCCTTATATCCTCAAGGCTCCCAGATATAAACGAGGAGCACTCCCTGTCTTTTAAGGAATCGAGGCATTTAAGGCACTCCGCCGTATCCCGGCTCTTTAAGCTCTGCGCCAGGGGCTTTAGATCCTCCCCTGATAGGGCCTTGCCGCCATCGACCTGATCGTTCTCGGGCAGATATTGCTTCAGGTCTCCGAGTATTCTCTTATACTCCTTTATAGTAGCCTCATTTCCGCCCCTGACGTAAATGGCGTCTCCCCTTTTGCCCGCAAGCTCAAGCTCTTTAAACCTCTCCGAGAGCCTTATTGCGCCTATCGCCCTCGAGCTGCTCTTTAGGGCATGCACATGCACCGCATAGCTCTCGAGATCCCTATTCTCCAAAGCCTCCTCAATAGCCTTAAGCTTATTATCCCCGTCCTCGCAGTATGTCTGGATCATTGCCCATAAGACCTCTTCATCATCCACAAGCCTTATAGCTTCCCCGATCTCTATGCCTCTGACGCTTATATCTCTTATATTTCTCATTTAATACTCCGGTTTCCAGCCTATTTCTTTGAGTTTACAGTTAGCTTCGAGCTTTCTGATGAGCTCCTTGGGTACGAAGGGCTTGGTAAGGATGTCCACGACCCCCATCTCATAAGCCTTGGCCTTGGTAAGGATCGAGGTTTCTATCACCATGAAGATCACCGGTATATCCTTTAGACCATCCGTTTTTCTTATGGAATCTAAAAGTGCGAAGCCGTCGGTATCAGGCATGTTGATATCACACAGTATGATATCCGGTATGTCCTCCTCCATGAGCTTTAGCGCCTCCGAAGTACTCAGAGCGGTATTTACCTCAAATATACCCTTTAAAAGCTCCTTTGCCTGGTCCAGTACGGTCTGCATATCGTCTACCACCAATACCTTTTTCAAGTTTCCTACCCTCCGGATATTTAACGGTATAATAGCTTATCTTACGCTATTTACGTATCAAAAGCAAGCTTCGTTCTCCCTTTCAGCGTTTAGACATATCCATCTTGGTGCGAAGCTTTTCCATCCTGTCAACAAATACAAGTATCTCTGCTACGACCTCATAGAGCTCCGGAGGTATCATTTCCCCTATCTCCAGATTCGATAAGGTGTCCGCGAGCTTGGAATCCTCATGTACAGGAACGTCCGATTCCTTTGCGGCCTCTATTATCCTCTCCGCGACCTTTCCCTTGCCGCTTGCAACGACTACAGGAGCAATTTCGCCGGGTTCATATTGTATGGCTACCGCTGTCTTTGGTTTATTCTTCTTCTCATTCTCCATAATGTTTGTCCTGTGAAAGTAACGTGAATGTCATAAAGCTTTTTCGGGGCGTTCGAGCTTACGCCGGCACTTGCGAGCGTATTTTGCGAGCTAGTGTCCGCTGCGTAAGTCGTCGAGCGCAAGCGTCCCTGAAAAAGCTTTGATGACATTCACGTGACATTAAAAAACTTACGCTCTCACATCAAAAGCCGTCTTCTGCACAAGCCTCTGATCCGTGCCCCGGTCAAACATTATCTCCGGCACACTTTTGGCCTCCTTATTCAGCGAAACATCGGAGGTGATCTTATAGCCCCTCTTGTTCAACACGGCATTGAGCTCGTCTAAATGCCCCGCGATAAAATCCAGCATCTCTTCCCTCTGCATTATAAAATGGGTCTTCACATTCATATCCTGATTCATTGAAACATGGATATCCATGGTCCCTAAGGTCTCCATATTAAGGTGCAGCAGAGCCGAGACATTGCCATCCTTTTTTGCCAGATTCTTCTTATTTGTATAGACATAAAGATCCCCGTGGGCATTTTTCTCGTTCATCTTAAGAGGCAGCTGGACATAGGCAAACGCCTGATTGAGATCGTTCATAAAGTCTATATTGCTCTTTATATTCTGCAGCTTGTCCGCTATATTTGCGCTCTGAGGTGAATTGCGCTCGTTTAGTGCCTGCAGCAGCTTCTCGGTATTTTCCGCGAGCTTGGAATAATAATCCCTGACCTTATCCTTATTCGCCACATCCTTCGGTTCCATCAAAAATGAGTTCATCAGCTCATTCTTGACCAAAGCCTCGTATTCGGGCTGTTTCGCAAGCTCCGAAATGCCTTCCTTAAGACTGTCATTCTCAAGACCCGCCCTTATCATATTTAGCGTATCGGAGGTACTAAGCTTCCCCTCCGCTACGCTGTCCGCAATAGATTTAGGGATCCCTGCCTTCTCCATATCCGCGGCAAGCTTCTTTAGCCCCTCCTCACCCAGCAGGCTCTTTAGGTCATCGGTGACCCTGCCCGTTACCGCCTCCTTTGTAAGCTCGGTCTGTTCCGGCACTGCCTTACCCGCCGCAGTCTCCGGCTGCTCCGCTGCCGGCATTTCCTGATCCCCTGCTGTTCCTGAAGCATCTGCCTCCTGCGGCTGCGCCTCAGCCTCGTTCAATGATGCGGCTTTCGCCAATTCTTCATTTAAGACCTGGCGGACATTGTCGGGCACCTTCCCCGCGAAGATTTCTAATAATCCTTCCCCCTCTCCGGGCTTTGACGCCAGAGCGGCAATATCGGAAGCGACCGTGTCAACGCTGTCCGCTATCCTGTACTGATTGTCCTTATAGGCTTCGAACTGCTCTACATTTTCCTCGTTCACGGGAATACCGAGCTTTGTCATCTGTACGACTGAAGCCGGAGAGCCGTTGTTTATCTGGGCTACCGTCCTTGCCATATCCAGCAGGGCTTTGGTATCGATGGACATTCCGTTTTCCATCATCGAATTTACCATCTCGTAATTCTCGGCTGTATGAGGAAGCCCGGCAGCGTCCAGAGCCTTTCCAGCAGCCGAGTTCTTATCGAGGTTTTCATACAGCGGGGTTATGGACACCTGCTTTCCGCTGGAATTTCTGACCTGAAAGGACATGGTCTGTCCCATGGTTATGTCCATATTTTGGCTAAGCCTTGCATATATCATGTCCTTGCCGCCGATCAAAAGCGATATGACGCCGTCGTCGGTCATACCCACTACCTGTCCCGAAAAAACGTCCCCGGTACGCACATTGAGGACGTTTCTCGCAAGCACCATATTCTGCTGGGTGCCTTCGTTACGCGCTACGGCTTCTCCCTGCGTGACATTCCCTGTATTATTGTAGATATTTGGATTTATAGACAGATTCAATGAATAAAGCTCCTTCTGTGAATCGGGCACATTCCGTACCTGGCTATGGCATCCCTGTGCTCCTGACTGCCGTAGCCCTTATTCGAAGCGAAGTTATATTCCGGATATTGTTCGGCATACCTGACCATGAGCTCATCCCTGAAAACCTTGGCGATAATGCTTGCCGCGGCTATGGACGCGCTCTTTGCATCTCCCTTTATTATAGGCACCTGCCTGATATCCACACCCGGTATCGTAACTGCATCGTTTAATAATATATCGGGCTTTTTGTCCAGTTTCTTTATGGCTTCCCTCATAGCCTCATAGGTCGCCTGCAAAATATTTATCTCATCTATGCGCTCCGCTTCTACCTGCCCTATTGCATAGCATACAGCCTCACGCTTTATGAGCTCGGAGAGCTCCTTTCTCCTTGTCTCTGAAAGCAGCTTTGAATCATTAAGGTAATATATTTCATGATCCTTAGGAAGGATGACTGCCGCGGCAACCACCGGTCCCGCAAAGGGTCCGCGCCCGACCTCGTCTATGCCGCAGATAAATTTATGATCCTGATATTCATTCTCATAAGCATACATCTTATGGGTACGCTCTTTCTCGGCTTTAAGGGCTTCAAGCCTCTTCCCGGCAGTCTTTACAAGGGCTTTGACCCCGCTTCTGCCGTCGCTTCCATAACAGGAGATGAAGCCCATAAGGCTGTCCTCCTGCTCTGCGTCCTTTAATCTAAGCTTTATATCAGAAATGCTCTCAGCCATATCTACAATATCCTGCCCTGTAGCCTTCCCTTTCAGGAGAGGGGTATCGCAACCTCCTCATGGGAATTATATTTCTTTAATATCTCATGTATCTTGTCAGTCGGGGTAATAACCTTATCCATTGAAACATCGTGATTTGAATAGTCTATAATTGAGGCAATGAATTTACTCATATCCGCCTCTATATAATAGGGGCGCTCCTTAAGCTCGGATGAACGATAGGAAAGATTCGTGATTATGACCTTATTAAAACAGCCATTTTCATACGCTTCGTCGAAATCCGCAAGCCCGTCGGTAAAAAGGCCGTAGGTACAGCAGATGAATACCCGCTTTGCATTCATTTCCTTAAGCTGCTTAGCCGTATCTATCATGGAGCCGCCGGAGGATATCATATCGTCGACTATCAAAACGTCCTTGCCCGAAACATTATCTCCCAGAAACTCATGCGCCACGATCGGATTCTTTCCGTTTACTATCCTGGTATAGTCCCTTCTCTTATAAAACATCCCTGTGTCCACTCCCATGACCGAGGCAAAATATACCGCCCTGTTCAGGGCTCCCTCGTCGGGGCTTATTACCAGCGTATGCTCCTTATCTATTATCATGTCGGGCACATTTAAAAGCAGTGCACGCAAAAACTGATAAAAAGGCGTGAAATTATCGAAGCCGCAAAGAGGTATGGAATTTTGCACCGAAGGATCGTGGGCGTCGAAGGTCATGAGCCGCTTAACCCCCATATTGCTGAGCTCCTCGAGCATTATAGCGCAGTCTAAGGATTCCCTTCCCGCCCTCTTATGCTGCCTTCCCTCGTAGATAAAGGGCATGATGACCGTGATCCTGTGAGCCTTTCCCGCAGCAGAGGCTATGATCCTCTTAAGATCCTGATAGTGGTCGTCCGGCGAATACGCATTTTCATAACCGTAAAGATTATATGTGATGGAATGATTCATCACGTCGGTAAGTATATAGAGATCCTTTCCCCTTATGGATTCTCTCAATATGGCCTTTCCTTCTCCGGAAGCAAATCTTGGGACCTGGATGCTTGTGGAAAAGCTGTCCATGGTATAATCCTGAAAGGCGGGCGAATCGTGGTACGGCTGGTTTATCTCCCGTCTGAACTCCACAAGGTATCTGTTTACCTGCTCTCCGAGTTCCCTGATATTTTCCATTATCACAAGCTTTAAGGGTGCCGCGGGTATCCTGTTCTCAAGATATTTATTTATTGCCATGGACTCACTCCTTAAGGAAATCGTATTTAGTAAGCGAAATTATTTATCTCGCTTACTGGAAAACATATATTGTTAATGGTATCATTTTAAGGAAATGTACGCAAGATTATTATAGAGAGGCTTAGATGAATAATACCAGGCATATGATAAGCTCTGTTGCCCCCGGAAGCATAGCCGAGGAGCTCAATATAGAAGCCGGGGACGAGCTTTTAATGATAAACGGACAGAAAATAGAGGACATCTTCGATTATCAGTATTTAATGGAGGATTCCTTTCTAAGGGTTTTAATAAGAAAATCCGACGGCGAGGAATGGGAGCTTGAAATAGACAAGGACGAGGACGAGGATCTGGGCTTCATATTTGAAAACGGACTTATGGACGACTACCGTTCCTGCACTAATAAGTGCATATTCTGTTTCATCGACCAGATGCCAAAAGGCATGCGCCCTACTTTGTATTTTAAGGACGACGATTCCCGTCTGAGCTTTCTGCAGGGAAACTATATCACGCTGACCAACTTAAGCGACCACGATCTGGAGCGCATAATCAACTACCGCCTTGAACCCGTAAACATCTCCTTTCATACGACAGAGCCAGAGCTCCGGTGCCGGATGCTGGGAAACCGCTTCGCCGGAGAGGCGTTAAAAAAGGCTGAACGCTTAAACGAAGCCGGCATTGCAATGAACGGACAGATAGTGCTCTGCAAGGGCATAAACGACGGAGAGCATTTAAAACGCACGATTGAAGGCCTTGCTAAATTCATACCCAATCTGGCAAGCGTATCCGTCGTACCCGTAGGCTTAAGCCGCTTCCGCGAGGGTCTCTTTCCTTTGGAAAGATTTACCTCCAAAGATGCAGCCGATATCCTTGATCTCATACACTCCTTTCAGGATAAATACTACAAGACCTACGGCACGCACTTTATCCATGCCGCTGACGAGTTTTATCTTTTGGCAGGCAGAGACCTTCCCGATGCCGACAGCTACGACGGCTATCTCCAGTACGAGAACGGAGTCGGTATGATACGCAGCTTTTTAGACGAATTTAACGAGGCTTTCAAAGCCCTGACAAGGACTGATATAAGAGAGCGGAGGATCTCTCTTGCCGGCGGAAGGCTTATGACGCCGTTCATAAATGAAATGCTCTCTAGGTTAAAATCGCTCTGCGGCGGTCTCGATGCCACATACTATCCTATCCGAAATGACTTCTTTGGAGAGGATATAACCGTGAGCGGGCTTTTGACCGGGCAGGACATAATATCCCAGCTTAAGGGCAAGAGCCTCGGGGAGGTCCTCTATCTCCCTGAAAACCTGCTGCGCTCCGGAGAGGATGTTTTGCTCGACGATACCACAATCCCCCAGATCTCGGAGGCTTTACAAGTGAAAATTCATATTGTAAAATCAGACGGATATGATTTTGCGGATAAAATCGCAGGAAGGATGGATGAATGAAACCCATAGTTGCTTTGGTCGGTCGTCCGAACGTTGGAAAAAGCACTCTTTTCAATGCACTTGCCGGAAAGAGGATCTCCATAGTTGAAGACACCCCCGGAGTTACAAGAGACAGAATATATACAGACGTAAACTGGAACGGACGGGATTTCACCATAGTGGATACCGGGGGAATTGAGCCGGATTCAAAGGATGTCCTGCTCTCCGGTATGCGTGCACAGGCTGAGATAGCCATAGAGACAGCCCACGTTATAGTATTTGTGACGGATGTTCGTGCGGGTCTTTCCGATTCCGATATGAAGGTCTCTGACCTCCTGCGCCGCTCCGGCAAAAAAATAGTTCTTGCCGTGAACAAGGTGGATGATATAAATAAATTCCAGTATGACGTATATGAATTTTTTAACCTGGGGCTCGGCGACCCCATATCCATCTCCGCCTCCCAGCTAAAGGGGCTTGGGGATCTGATGGACAAGGTCGTGGAATACTTACCGGAATCCTCTTCTGAGGAGGAGGACGACGACAGACCGAGGGTTGCGATAGTCGGTAAGCCCAATGTGGGAAAATCCTCTATCATCAACAAGCTTCTGGGCTCAAACCGGGTTCTGGTCTCAGACATCGCCGGAACCACAAGGGATGCGATAGACACTTCCGTAATCAGGAACGGAAACGAATATATCTTTATAGATACAGCGGGCTTAAGGCGTAAATCCAAGGTCGATACGTCGCTCGAGCACTATATGATACTGCGTACCGTAAGTGCCGTAGAGCGCTCCGATGTCGTGATAATCGTAATCGATGCCGCGGAGGGCATAACCGAGCAGGATGCCAAGGTGGCGGGTATAGCCCACGACCAGGGAAAAGCCTGCATTATTGCCGTAAATAAATGGGATCTGGTGGAGAAGGACAACTCTACTGTAAAAAAATTCACAGAAAAGGTGAGGACAGTTCTCTCCTTTATGCCCTATGCGGAGATAGTTTTTATTTCCGCCCATACCGGACAGCGTTTAAATAAGCTCTTTGACATGATAGATATTTGCATCGACAGCTCCTGCAGACGTATACAGACCGGAGTGCTAAACGAGATAGTCAGCGAAGCCGTTACACTGCAGCAGCCTCCTACTGACAAGGGCAAGGCTCTTAAGATACGCTATACGACCCAGGTGGGAGTAAAGCCGCCTACCTTCGTTATTTTTGTCAATTCAAAGGAGCTCATGCACTTTTCATATTTAAGGTATATTGAAAACAAGGTCAGGGAAGCCTTTGCCTTTACAGGCACTCCCCTTAAGTTCATAGTCCGCGAAAAGGACAAGGAGAATCAATAAAAATGGCAGCCAGGATAATATCACTTATAATCGGATATTTCTGCGGTCTGGTACAGACCGGGTATATTTACGGAAAGGCAAAGGGTATAGATATACGCCAGCACGGCTCGGGAAATGCGGGCACCACCAACACCTTAAGGACCCTTGGTCCCAAGGCGGGGCTCATAGTGCTTCTCGGTGATATGCTGAAAACCCTCGTAGCCATCTTCATAAGCTGGCTCCTGTTTCATAAGTCCAATCCCGATATCGTTCCCCTCTTAAAGGTCTATGCCACAGCCGGGGCGGTTTTGGGTCATGACTTCCCCTTCTACCTTAAATTCAAGGGCGGAAAGGGCATAGCAGCCACGGCAGGTCTGATAGTCGGACTGGCAAATCCTGTCATCCTTATCTGCGAGGCTGTTATATTCTTTACTATCTTTTTTACAACCCACTATGTTTCGCTGGGTTCTCTAATGCTCTATCTCGGTCTGGTCGTAGAGGTCATTATCTTCGGTCAGCTGGGAATAGGTGATATCGGCGCCATGGCACTTATACCGAGGATCGAGATGTATGTGATCCTCTTCCTGCTTATGGTACTCGCCTATTGGCAGCACCGCGCCAATATCGGCAGGCTGCTTACCCACACCGAGAGAAAGACATATATAAAACAGCCCAAAACGGAGTAATACTGTCTTTTAACGAGGTTCCAATGAAGCAAAAACTGAATACCCACGCCATCGGTGAACGGTATGAGACGAAAGCCTTCGAATATCTTAAGTCGAAGGGCTATCGTTTTGTTGCCCGAAATGTCCGCACCAGAGCCGGTGAGATCGACGGCATCTTTTTAGACGGCTCCACCTATGTCTTTGTCGAGGTAAAATACCGCCGGAACATAAGCCGCGGAGACCCGCTGGAATTTATCGACTATAAAAAAAGACGCCGCATAAGCCGCGCCTCTGTCTGTTATCTTAAATTTAAAGGTCTCGGGACAGGCACCTCCTGCCGCTTTGACTGCGTTGGCATAACCGGCGACGGGAAGCTCAGGCATATCAAGAATGCCTTTTACTTTACCCCTTGAGTTTTGCCGCTAAGCGGTCCGAAATGCCATATAGGGAGCAGTCTCCAAAATGTCCTGCCGGCTAGCTGCCTCCTGTTTAAGGCGCCAACCTCCTCGAACCTCGAATCCACACTCTCATTCCTGTTATCTCCGAGAACAAAATATTCATCCTCTCCCAGGAGCATTCCGCCGTCCTTTAGCGTTCCCGCATCCTCGATCGGCTCTGCACCGTATACATCGCCCTGCAGGAGATTTCCGTCGATAAATACACTCCCGTCGAAGATCTCGACCTTCTCTCCCGGCAGACCTATAACCCTTTTGATTATATAGCCTCCGCGCTGCCTGTCAGGGAAAACCACAATGTCGTATCTTCTCGGCTTTACAAAATGAAAGCTAAGCTCGTCCACAAGGAGATTGTCTCCATCGCTTAAGGTGGGCTCCATGGAATTTCCCTCAACCACAGTCCTCATAAGGCAGAAATACCTTATAAATAGAACCGCCGCCAGTATAAAAAGGATATACAGGCTGACCTTTATGACTTTTACACCGCCTGAACTTTTCTTAGTCTTCCCTTTCGTCAACAGTTATCCTTCCCAGTCTCCCCATACGGAAGTCATCAATGATTATCAATGCAGCCTTTCGGGTATCGGGCTGTGCGCCCTTTAAAAGCCCTCCGCTGCTTCTCGCCACGAAGCTCAATATCTCCTGCTCCGGCATATCCTCTAAAATGCCGTAGCGTTCAAAAAAACTCTTTATACGGCGCCTTTTTGCCATAGAAATAAAATATTGCGCGAGCTCTTCCCTGTCAAGTATCTCGTCATTTATGGAGCCTATAAGGGCAAGGTTATAGCCCACCTCCTCCCTTTCGATCTTCGGAGCCATGATACCGGGAGTGTCCAGAAGCTCAAGGTTTTTTCCCATTCTTATCCACTGCTTTCCCCTTGTTACTCCGGGTTTGTTTCCGGTTTTCGTACTGGCTTTTTTCGTATAGGAATTAATGAAGGTTGACTTTCCTGTATTCGGTATTCCCACAACCATGGACCTGACGGGACGGTTCATAATGCCCCGGCTCCTGTCCCTCTCTATCTTATCCTTGCATATAAGGGCAACAGTTTTCTCTATCGCCTTTATCCCCTCTCCGCTGCGGGCATTTACTATAAGCGCCTTCCTGCCCCTGGACGCGAAATACCCCGCCCAGTAATCATTCTCGCTCGCATCTGCCAGATCGGCTTTGTTTAAGATAACAAGCCTCGATTTGTTTGCACATATCTTATCTATTTCCGGATTGCTGGTAGAAAAGGGAGCTCTGGCATCGAGAATCTCTATTACCAGGTCTATAAGCTTCAGGTCTTTTAACATCTCCCTTTTTGCCTTTTCCATATGTCCGGGATACCATTGTATAGCCATATGTGAACACCTTTTAATCTATCCTTCCTATACCCATACCGCCACCTGCCATATGCAGCCAGGCTTTCCCGTCTATCTGTGAACGCAGTACCGGTCCTATGTTGGCGGAACGCGAATCCTCCGAGCTGTTGGGATTATCTCCCATCACGAAAAATTCATCCTCACCCAGAGTGAGCTCATCCGCGGCAATACCCGCATCCGCAATGGCATCAGAATACCTGTCCACCTCATCATCGTTGACATATAAAACTCCATCACTTATCCTTACGGTGTCTCCCGGAACAGCCACCACCCTTTTTACGGAATACAGCTGGTTTCGGTTGCCGTTCGGGGTAAAGACGACAACCTCTCCCCTCCCCGGAGCCTTGATATTATAGGTCACCTTATCCACGTAGACTACCTGACGGTTATACAGAGCCGGCTCCATTGAATCTCCGGCTATCGTTATCCTTGTTCCGAGAGCGCGCACAGTAACATAAGCCAGAAAGATTGCAAAGATAAAGATACCTATCCAGCTTACTATTTCCGTAACGGTCTCGTTGGAAAACTTCTTTTCTTTTTGTATAAAGGACAGTCCTGATTTCTTTTTAGCCATGATCTTAACTGAGCAGAGCTCAAAGCAAAGGCAGCCGGAATATCCGCCTGCCCTTTTTCGTTCGCCTGATTATTTTACAACTTCCTTAAGCTTTGATCTCTTACCGCGAAGCTTTCTTAAATAGAATAGCTTTGCACGTCTTACCTTACCTGAACGAACAACCTCAACCTTCTCTACGTTGGGAGAATGAAGGGGCCAGGTCTTCTCAACGCCTATGCCGTTGGATATCTTACGTACAGTAAAGGTGGCTCTGTTGCTTCCGCCCTGGATCTTTATAACGGTTCCCTCAAATACCTGGGTACGTACCTTTTCTCCCTCGTGGATTCTGTTATATACCTTTACGGTGTCTCCCGTAACAAACTGAGGCGGGTTTTCCTTGAGCTCCGCCTGCTCGATTTCCTTGATCAAATCTGTCTTCATCTTAAATGTCCTCCTCTGATGCTAACCTTATTATGTCCATCGTTATATTTATAGTAAACGACTTTTTGCTTTGCCTGATGGCGTTTACTATAAGCGACCTGCCGGTACGCTTAAATCATAACTGTCAAACACCTTAAACGGTGAATTATGCTGCTCACAATAGATTTTGATTTTATCATCAATAATACAATATTGCAAGATTTTCGATCACCATATCCCCCGGTCTTTTAAATAATCCTCATACATATCGGGGCGTCTTAGCTTTGTCCTCTCCACAGCCATTAAATGCCTGTACTGCTCTACCTTTTTATGATCTCCCGAAAGAAGTATCGGGGGAACCTCTCTTCCCCTCCAGACAACCGGTCTTGTATACTGCGGGTATTCCAGGAGCCCTCCGCTAAAGGACTCATCTTCCGCCGAGTCCTTGTTGTGCAGTACCCCGGGTACCAGCCTGGATATCGAGTCTATCATAACCGCCGCCGGAAGCTCTCCTCCGGTAAGAACATAATCTCCTATTGAATAGCTCTCGGCGTCAAGCTCCTCTAATACCCTTTCGTCCACTCCTTCATAATGTCCGCAGAGAAAAACCAGATCATCATATCCGCTTAAGAGCTCCGCTTCGTTCTGGTCAAAGACCCTGCCCTGGGGAGTCGTATATATGAACCTGACCGAAGCCCCCGCAGGAATGTTGCTTACTGCTGACTGGTAAGCCCTGTAAACGCTCTCGCACTCTATCAGCATCCCCGCTCCGCCGCCGTAGGTGTAGTCATCTACCGAGCCGTAGCTGTTGGTGGAAAAATCCTTAAGGCAGGTAGTATATAGCTCGATAAGACCCTTCTGTCTTGCCCTGCCGATTATGCTGGTGTTCGTGCACTGCTCTATAAGCTCAGGAAAAAGTGTTATAACATGAAATCTCATCTTCTCAGAGCTCCATAAGACCGTCTAAAACATGAACCTTCATAGCCTTGTTTTCAACGTCCACTTCCAGAATACAGGAGCGTATCGCCGGAAGCAGCAGTTCCCTGCCGTTTTCAAGTTTAACACTGTATACGTCATTGGCTCCCGTATGCAGCACCTCGTCTATGACTCCCAGCTCGCCGAAACGCTCGTCCGAAACCTTCATTCCGATCAGATCGGCTTCATAATACTGATTGTCGTTTAACTTCTTAAGCTGCTCCCTGTCAGCAAGTATGAGCGAGTCCACATAGAGCTTCGCGGTCTCCACATCGTTTATATCCGAGAGCTTTACCACCAGAACATTTTTAAAGCGCGATGCCTTTTCAATCCTGTGTAAGCTGGTCTTATCGCCCTTTTTTACGATGACCTCTTTTATCCTCTTTAGATCATCCGGGCTGTCAGTCAAAGGATATACCTTTACATCGCCTCTTAAACCGTGGGTCGTGATTATCTTTCCAGCTGTTAAATACTGTTCAGTCGACAATATCCAGGTTCACTTTCTTATCTTCTCTCGTAGACTGAGCTTTGACAACGCTTCGTATAGCCCGGGCTATCCTGCCCTGCTTTCCGATAACCTTGCCCATATCTCCCTGAGCCACTCTGAGCTCAAGATTTAAGCCTCCGTCCTTCTCAGTCTCGGTAACATTGACCTCATCAGGATTATCTACAAGAGCCTTGGCGATAACTTCTACCAATTCTTTCATAACTCTCTCCTTCCGCTGATAATGATCACTTTGTTATTCCGGCTATCTTAAAGAGCTTGTTTACGGTCTCTGTGGGCTGTGCGCCGTTTGCAAGCCATTTCTTCGCTGCCTCCTCATTGATATGAAACTCTGAAGGATCCTTTAAGGGATCATAGGTTCCTATCTCCTCGATCATCCTGCTGTTCATTGCAACCCTTGAATCAGCAACTACGATCCTGTAGAAAGGTGCTTTCTTCTTTCCAATTCTTCTTAATCTGATCTTTACCATAATTTCTTCTCCTGTAAAAAATTCTTTATCTATCTCAAAGCGAGCCGGATAGACCAGCCGCATTGAAACCTTATGCTTATCAAAGTCCCATATTCTTCATGATCGAATTGAGGTTCAGCCCGCCAAAGCCGTGCTTCCCCCTCATCATCTTGGGCATTTTCTTCATCATCTTCTGCATCTCGGCAAACTGCTTTACAAGCCTGTTTACATGCATTATATCCACTCCGGAGCCCTTGGCGATCCTGAACTTCCTCTGGGGATTTAAGAGCTTGGGATTTTCCCTCTCAGCCTTAGTCATCGAATATATTATAGCCTCATTCCTTGCGAGCACCTTTTCATCTATGGCTCCGTCGGGGATCTGGCTTCCTATCCCGGGAAGCAGCGAGAGTATTGAGGAAAGTCCCCCCATCTTGTTCATCTGCTTCATGCTCTCAAGATAATCGTTGAAGTTAAACTGACCCTTCTTCATACGATTTCCCATTTCCAGGCTTTCTTCGTAGTCCACGTTCTGAGCCGCCTTCTCTATAAGGGAAAGGACATCGCCCATGCCGAGTATTCTCGAAGCCATCCTGTCCGGATGGAACTGCTCCAGTCCTTCGGGCTTTTCGCTTACACCGACAAAAAATATGGGCTTGTCCGTCACTGCCCTGATTGAAAGAGCCGCACCGCCTCTGGCATCTGAATCAAGCTTGGTAAGTATAACTCCGTCGAGCCCTATGCGCTCGTCAAAGCCCTTGGCTACGTCCACCGCACTCTGTCCTGTCGTAGCATCCGCAACCAGTATGGTGTCATCTATATGAACATTTTCCTTTATCCTCTTAAGCTCTTCCATGAGCTCTTCGTCGATTTCCCGGCGGCCCGCCGTATCCAGCAGGACTACATTAAAGCCGTTTGCCTGGGCATATTCAACCGACTTACGCGCTATTTCTACGGGATCCTTAGAGCCCTCTATCTTAAAGACCTGGGAGCCAACTGCCTCCCCGTTTACCTCCAGCTGTTTTACAGCTGCGGGTCTGTATACGTCGCAGGCTGCAAGCAGGCTTTTCTTCCCCCTGGATTTCAAAAACAGCGCCAGCTTGGCGGTAGTGGTAGTCTTACCGGCACCGTTAAGTCCGCACATCATAATAACTGTAGTGCTCTGACCGGGCGCGAAATTAAGCTCCGCCCCCTCGCCCATGAGGCTTACCATTTCCTCATTGACTATCTTGACCACCATCTGTCCGGGGTTCAGTCCGTTCATTACATCGCTGCCCACCGCACGCTCTTCAACGTTCTTAACAAAATTCTTAACAACCTTGAAGTTGACGTCCGCCTCCAAAAGAGCAAGCTTTACTTCCTTCATCGCAGTCTTTACATCCGCCTGCGTCAGAAGTCCCTTTCCCCTAAGACTCTTAAAAACATTCTGCAGTTTATCAGTAAGTGACTCGAAAGCCATTATAATTCACCCATTATCCTGTCGGCTGCCTCTTCTATGATCCTGCCCTCGGCATTTTCCAGCCCGGAGGCTGCCTTCTTTATTTTTTCCACTTCCTCGCCTATCCGCCTGAACCTCTTTTCAAGTCCCAGCTTGTCCTCAAAATCCCTCAGGCTCTTCCTCGTCCGCCTGATAAGATCCGAGGCTCCCTGTCTGGTCATATCAAACCTCTCCGACAGCTCTGAAAGTGAGAGATCCTCGTTTATATATGCCTCGAACACCTCTTTAGTGTGCTTGTTGAGCATTTCGGAATAAAAGTCAAACAACAGCGTATCTGCTGCAAAATCATCCATTAAAGGCTTCTCCGCACAAAAATATAGCAAAAACACGCACACGCGCGAATGTCATAATATCACCAAAAGATAAGGGTGTCAAGTTTTTTTCTTGACACCCTCTTGTTTACTATAAAACAGTCCTGACGAGCTTCGGTCTGAAAGCATTTTTATCCAGTGCTGCGAGTATCTCCTCCTTGTGCTCCGTTCCGAAGGCCTCTAGGGTGATGCGAAGCTCCACGGCTGCCGAACGGTTTGTAGTCACGAACTGGTTGTGCTCGAGCTTTATAACATTGCCGTTTGCCCGGGCGATAACTCCCGCCACTCTCTCCAGCTCTCCCGGCTTGTCCGGCAGGAGAACCGAAACCGTAAATATACGGTCTCTGGCTATGAGCCCCTGCTGAACCACAGAGGACATCGTTATGACATCCATATTGCCGCCCGACAAAATGGCTACCACCTTCTTATTCTTGAATTTAAGCTTCTTTAGAGCTGCAACAGTCAGAAGCCCCGAATTTTCCACTATCATCTTATGATTTTCAACCATATCCAGGAATGCCATTACAAGGTCCGAATCCGGAATGGTTATTACGTCGTCCAGATTATCCTTTAAATACGGAAAGATGTTCATTCCCGGCGTTTTTACCGCCGTCCCGTCGGCTATTGTAGAGGCGCTTTTTAAGGTAACGACCTTTCCGGCTTTTAAGGAAGCGCTTAGACAGGCGGCGCCCTCGGGTTCTACACCGATTACCTTTACCTTTGGATGCATAAGCTTTGCTAAAGTGGCAACCCCGGTAGCCAGTCCGCCTCCGCCCACCGGAACAAGGATCACATCCACAAGGGGCAGCTCCTTAAATATCTCCATCGCAATGGAGCCCTGACCCGTAGCAACTCCGGGATCGTCAAAGGGATGCACAAAGGTAAGCCCCTGCTCCTTCGCTATCCTTGCGGCTTCTTCGGCGGCATCGTCGTAAACATCCCCATGCAGAACCACCTCAGCCCCGAGAGCCTTGGTCCTGTTGACCTTTATAAGCGGGGTTGTGGTCGGCATAACGATGACTGCACGTATCCCGTACTTTCCGGCTGCATAGGCGACTCCCTGAGCATGATTCCCCGCTGACGCGGTAACAACGCCCTTCTTTCTCTCCTCATCGCTTAACTTGCTTATCCTGTAGTAAGCCCCTCTGATCTTATAGGCTCCCGTAACCTGCATGTTTTCAGGTTTAAGGTAGACCTTATTCGTTCCGTTTCCGTATTGAGCCGAGAAAAAATCGCTGTATATAAGCTTTGTTTCTACTGCTGCCTCTTTTACCTTTTCGGACGCCTCTTCAAATGCATCCAGAGTTAAAAAATCACTCATCGCCCTTCTCCGTTTCAAAAATCCCGTTTAAAAATTCCTCTGGTTCAAATCTCTTTATATCCTCAGCACCCTCGCCGGTGCCAATAAACTTAATCGGAATACCAAGCTCCTTTTGTATGGTAAGGGCTATGCCCCCCTTTGCCGAGCCGTCGAGCTTCGTTAAGACAAGTCCCGTAACTCCCGTCGCCTCCTTAAACTCCCTTGCCTGGTTTAAAGCGTTCTGTCCCGTCATCGCATCCACGACCACAAGGGTTTCCTTGCAGTCCGCCGGGTATTCAGCCTCTATTATCGAGTTGAGCTTTTTCAGCTCGTTCATCAGATTTGTCTTGTTGTGAAGCCTTCCCGCGGTATCGCAGATAAGAATATCCACATCCCTGGCTTTTGCGGCCTTTACTGCGTCAAATATCACAGCCCCGGGATCTCCGCCCTCTTTGCCGTTAATGACCTCTACTCCGACCCGTTCAGCCCATATATCCAGCTGCTCTATAGCCGCTGCCCTGAAGTTATCCTCCGCAGCTAAAAGCACCTTCTTCCCCTGGGCTTTGTACATGGCGGCAAGCTTGCCGATAGTGGTGGTCTTGCCGACGCCGTTAACTCCCACGACCAGGATCACCGACTTCTTATTTTCAAAGTCATATTCGTGTCCGTCCCTGTCAGCCTTAAGGACCTCCAGCACATTTTCCTTTAAGGCTTCCATAGCCTCGTCTGCATCGTAGATCAGCTTTTTATGTATCGTGCTCTTAAGCCCCTCTATAAATTCCTCCGACTGGGCTATCCCCACGTCTCCCATTACAAAGATTTCCTCAAGGTTGTCATAGAAATCCACATCTATAACCTTGTATTCCTGAAACAATCTTTTTAGCTTTTTAAAAAACCCCATTAATCGTACTCCTCATCAGTCAAGTCCACATTTACCTCCGTGGATATTCCCTTTTCCTGCATAGTGATTCCGTAGAGCCTGTCTGCCTTCATCATCGTTCCTCGCCTGTGGGTTATCACTATGTACTGAGTATTGTCGGTAAGGTTCGACAGGTAGGTCGCAAACCTCTCTACATTTGCCTCGTCCAAAGCCGCCTCTATCTCGTCTAACAGGCAGAAGGGCGAGGGCTTTAGCTTCTGTATCCCGAACAGCAGCGCAATGGCGCTTAAGGACTTCTCTCCTCCGGACAGCTGCATCATATTCTGCAGCTTCTTTCCCGGCGGCTCCGCAGTTATCCTTATCCCTGCCTCAAGTACATCGTCGCTGTCGGTAAGCTCCAGTCCGCCGTGCCCGCCTCCGAAGAGCTCCTTAAATACCTTGTCGTACTGCTGGGCTATGCGGGCAAACTCTCTGGTAAACTGCTCCCGCATCTCGTCCTCAAGCTCCTTTATGGCGCGCTTTAGATCCTCCTCCGCCTTTATGATATCCTGGCGCTGCCCGTCCATGAAGCTGTAGCGCTCCGAAACCTCCTTATACTGCTCTATCGAATTGACATTTACGACACCTAAAGCCTTTATATCGCCCTTTAATGCCGAAACAGCCCTTCTTACCTCTCCTATATCCCCGGATATGCTTCCTCTTTGTTCCTCGGCTCCGCTTAGCGTAAGCTCGTATTCGCTCCACATATAGTCCCTTAACGAATCAAAGCCTGCGTCTATCCTCTCCTTCTGGGAATTGAGCCTTACCAGCTCTCTTTCCGCAGAAACCTTCCTCTCGGAAAGCTCATCCCTTAATTTAAACAGGGCACTCTGGTTTTCACTTAAAGCCTCCCTGCCTTCAATAAGCTTATTTAGCTCATTGGCTTCCTCATCGTTCCTGTCCGCATCCGGTGAGATAAGCTGCTCCAGTTCTGAAATCCTTGAAAGCCTTGCTTCGGCTTCCTTTTTATTGCTCTCTATACGCTCTGTGTGCTCCTTAAGCTCCTCTTCGATCCGTTCAAGCTCCTGCGTGAGCTTTTTAAGATTATCGTTTACAAAGCGCTGCTCCGACACAAGCGAGGCATATTTTCTGTCCTCCTCGGCTATCCTTGCGCCCTCCGCCTCGGCCTGCTCCGCCTTTTCCTGCCTGACCCTGGTAAGCTGCTCAACCTTATTTCCTATCTCTCTCTCCTGTTCAACAGAGAGCCTTAATTCCTCCGAAACCCTCTCCTTGCTTTCGGTGAAGCTGACTATATTTTCATCCAGGGTGGTATTTTCCCTTTCAATATTTTTAAGACCTTCGGCAATCTCCTCCCGTCTGTCCTGATAACCCTTAAGGTTAAGGGCTATGGTATTTCTCTCAAGAGCTGCCTCATTGCTTTCATCCTCTAATCTGGACCTTTGAGAGACATAAGAGCTTCTGTCGTCCCTTAGCTCCTCCATATTCTGCAGTACCTTGTCTATCTCCTTTAAGGTAGCCTTCATGCTGTCGCTAAGTTCATCTATCTCGCGGCCTCTCCCGAGTAGATTCCCGCTCCTTTTAAAGGCTCCTCCTGAAATCGAGCCTCCGGGAGTCAATGCCTCTCCGGTAAGAGTGACTATACGCAGCATATATCCATAGCTTTTAGCCAGCTTTAGCGCGTTATCCACGTTGTCCACCACTATATAGTTCCCCAGCAGGGTGGATGCCACCTTTCTATACTGCTTATCGGTAACCTCCACCAGAGTATCCGCCTGTCCGATAACGCCTTCCGCCTCCAGCGCCTCGGTCTCCTTGACATTCCTTTCCACAATGGAGGTCAGCGGCAGGAAGGTCGCGCGCCCGGCGTGTGTCTGCCTTAACATCTCTATCATCTTCTTTGCCGTGGCTTCGTCCCTGGTTACGATATTCTGGATATTGCCTCCGAGAGCCGTTTCGATAGCCGTCTCATATTGCTCCTTAACCTTTATGATATCAGCCACAACTCCGCAGATCCCCTTGTTTTCCCTCTTAAATTCCATGACCTTGCGGATGGAGTTGCCGTAGCCCTCGTAGCGCTCCGCCATATTTTTAAGGGAATCGAGCCTCGCCTTTTTCTCGTGATACTCTCCCTCCAGCTCGTGGTGCTGCGAATCGAGTTTTTTTATCTCCTCGTCGGTGTGTACGAGCTTTTGGGCTATCTCTTCCCTCCTGTTTTCAAGCTCCTTTATTTTTAGGGCGACCTCATCCAGCCTGGTAAGGGTAGCCTCAATATTCTTATCCAGTTCGTCCGCACCAGTTCCGGCATTTTCGATACGCGAGGTCAGCTCCTGCTTCTTTTCCCTGGACTGGGAAAGCATCGTGTCGTATCTTTCAATCTCCGATTTTATCCTCGAACGGTCATTCAGGAGGGCAAAGAGCTCGTTCTTTTTATTCTCAATCTCGTTATCCGTTTCTGTAACAAGCGCTTTAAGCTTATCGAGGTACTCATGCTTGGTTTCCGACTCGCTCTTATATTTTAGAGTCTTCTCGTCTATACCTGCCTTGCTCTCCTTTAGGGTCTCTGCCTCTCCCTGGCTCTTTTCCTTTTGGAACTTAAGCTCTCTGCAGCGGTTTTCAAGAAATTCCGTGCTGCTGTTTAAGGTATTGATCTGCTCCTTCAATACCTTTATATCTCCCTCCAGCTTTTCCCTTTGAAGATTCTTTTCAGAGATCTCCCTGCGCTTTTCCTCAATACGGCGTTCAAAGTCCTCAAGCTGCTTTTGCGCCTCCTCGTATGAGGTCCTGTTTTTTTCTATCTCCCCGTTGGCATCCTGAAGATCGTTATTTGCAATGTCGAGCTTTTCCCCGATCTCCTTAAGCTCCTTATTCTTCCTGTCAGATTCCAAAAGGAAGGAGGATATCTCCATCCTCTTTAATTCCTCCCTCTTGTCCAGATATATCCTCGCGGTATCTGACTGACTCTTTAGGGGTGCAAGCTGCTTTTCCAGCTCTGACAGGATATCGTTTAAGCGGGTAAGGTTTTCCTTTTCGCTCTCGAGCTTTTTTACGGATGCGTTCTTGCGCTTTTTATATTTAACTATACCTGCAGCCTCGTCGAAGAGCTCACGGCGCTCCTCCGGCTTGCCGGACAGTATCTTTTCCACCTGTCCCTGTCCGATGATGGAATAGCCCTCTTTTCCGATACCTGTGTCGAAAAAGAGCTCGGACACGTCCTTAAGGCGGCAGACATTTCCGTTTATAAGATATTCACTCTCGCCGGAACGATAGACTCGCCTGGTGACAGTGATCTCCTCAAATTCATCGCTCAGCACATGGTCGGCATTGTCGAGGCAAAGGGACACTGACGCATAGCCCATGGGCTTTCTGGTCTCGGTTCCCGAGAAGATAACGTCAGTCATTGAAGAGCCTCTTAGCTCTCTTGCCGACTGCTCTCCCAAAACCCAGCGGACCGCATCGGCGACATTGCTCTTTCCGGAGCCGTTAGGTCCGACTATCCCCGTTATACCGCCTTTAAATTCCAGTTTTATTTTATTTGCGAAGGACTTAAAGCCCTGCATTTCTATGCTCTTAAGATACACTTAGCCTACTCTTCTTTTTCATTCAATATCAACAGTGCTTCATATGCCGCGCTCTGCTGCGCATGCTTCTTTGAGCTGCCCTTGCCTCTGGCAACACCCTTTCCGTCTATGATGACCTCTACAGTATAGCTTTTGTCGTGGTCGGGTCCTTCCTCTCCCACAACCTCATATCTAAGCTCCTGACCGGCACGCTGGGTTATAGTCTGCAGCTGTGTTTTGGAATCGAAAAAAAGCCTTTTTTTATCTATATCCTTCAGCACAAATCTCTTTATGAACTGCTTTGCCTGTGACAAGCCCCCGTCCAGATATATAGCCCCTATAACCGCCTCGAAGACATCGCTTATTATGCTGTCGCGGTTGCGGCTCCCCTGGGCTTCCTCTCCCTTTCCGAGAAGCATATGCTCCTGAAGGTTAATGGAACGGGCACAAATGGCAAGCGTCGGTTCGCAGACATAGGAGGCTCTGATCTTGGTCATCTCACCCTCCTTCATCCCCTTGTTCTTTCTGAAAAGGTAATCGCTTACAGTGAGCTCAAGTACAGCGTCTCCTAAAAATTCATATCTTTCGTAATCCTCTTTGCTTCCGACCTGAAGCTCGTTTGCGTAAGAGCTGTGAGTCAGAGCCCGCTTTAAAAGCTCGCGGTCAGAAAATACGTAGCCTATTTTCTCTTCGAGAGCCTTCAAAGATTCTGTCTCATTCATAATCCACCTTATATTTATCTATACTCGCCGCGAGCCGCGCTCCGGCGCAGCCGGAAAACTTCCTATGCGCGGCTATGCTATAATCGAGTAGGGAAGACATCGTCGCACCCTACTCGCCGCGAGCCGCGCTCCGGCGCAGCCGGAAAACTTCCTATGCGCGGCTCTGCGATATACACAAAAGACCCCATAAATAAAGGGGCCTTTGTCTTTCATTCTTGAACTTATTTTTCAATAGAGCCCTGCAAAGATAATTATTTATCCCTTGCAGCCTTAATCTGATTGACGGCATCAGCCACTGTCTTAATCTTCTCTGCGGCATCGGTGTCGATCTGGATATCAAATTCCTGCTCAATACCCATGATGATCTGGAATACATCGAGAGAGTCTGCGCCGAGATCATCCTCAAAGGTGGTCTCCATAGTAATATCATCAGCCTCAACGTTCAGTACTTCTGCAATGATCTTCTGTAATTTTTCAAATTCCATAGCTTACCTCCGTAAATTAAATGTTCTCTTTTATTCTTGCGTTTATATTTTGTTCCTTAAATGAAATACATTGTATTATCGAATTTGTGACTTCCTTATGCTTGGAGCTGCCGTGTGTCTTGACCACAAGTCCCTCCAGCCCAAGCAGTGGAGCTCCACCGTATTCGCTGACGTCAAACTTCTTTAAGGTTTCCTTTAGGGCATCCTTGACTAGCAGACCGCCTATCTTGCTCTTAAGGGAGCTCATAAAGGCACCCTTGATCTCGGAGAGCATCGTCTTTCCCACGCCCTCATACATCTTAAGAGCAATATTCCCGGCAAAGGCCTCGCAAACTATCACATCGGCGGCTCCGGTTGTAATGTCCCTTGCCTCTACGCTTCCGATGAAATTAATATCGGGACAGTTCTTAAGCAGCGGATAGGTCTCCTTTACGAGGGCATTGCCCTTCTCCTCTTCAGCTCCGATATTTAATATCGCTACCCTGGGTTTCTCCACCCCTACAACATACTGCATGTATATCGAACCCATCTTCGCAAACTGGACAAGATGCGAAGCCCGGGCATCTACGTTTGCCCCGCAGTCCAATATTATTGAGCAGCCCTTCTGTGTAGGAAAGAGCGGAGCCAGGGGCGGTCTTTCCACCCCCTTTATCCTGCCGACTATAACCTGTCCGCCCACAAGTATCGCACCTGAGCTTCCGGCGGAAACAAAGGCGTCGCACTTGCGGGAATGGACCATCTGCATACCGACTACTATGGATGAGTCCTTCTTTGTCCTTATGGCTATCACCGGAGGCTCCCCTGTCTCGATGACCTCTTTTGTGGGAACCTGGATTATCCTTTCTCCGGGATAATCATATTTTGACAGCTCGGAGCGCACAACATCCTCGATACCCAAAAGATGAACGATAATATTGTCCCTCTCCTTAACTGCGTTGACCGCTCCGAGAACGATCTCTGCCGGAGCATTATCGCCTCCCATAGCGTCAACTGCAACGTTTACTGTCTCAGACATTCTTTCCCTTCCCTGCGCACACCTGCGCATAAAACAAAGGACGGAGTGATACACTACGTCCTTTAATAAAATTAATCGGTTGTAACGATCTCTTTTTTGTTATAAGTACCACAGTTCTTGCAGACTCTGTGGGGGAGCATAAGATTACCGCAATTAGGACAAGCCACTAAATTCATGGTGCTCATCTTCCAATTCGCTCTTCTTGAGTCCCTGCGTCCCTTAGACGATTTATTCTTAGGACAGATAGACATCCGACACACCTCCTTTGAAACCCTGAATTTTCGGTGTTTTCACCCACCTTGGATTTTGACACTGTACGATTATACATAAGCTCCTGCGGTTTGTCAAACATTATTGCAACCCGCCTTTATCCGGTGTTAAACCAGCGATGCCTGAAGGGCGGTAAGACCTACAACTCCCACAATGTCATGAGCCGAACAGCCTCTGGAGAGGTCGTTTACCGGTCTCGCAAGTCCCTGCAGCATAGGTCCGTAAGCCTCAGCCTGCCCCAGCCTCTGTACAAGCTTGTAGCCGATATTTCCCGCATCGAGGTTCGGGAATATCAAAACGTTTGCATGTCCTGCCACTTTGGAGCCGGGAGCCTTTGACTCGGCTATCTTCGGTACTAAAGCCGCGTCGGTCTGCAATTCTCCGTCGACAACAAGGTCGGGATATTTTTCATGAGCTATCCTTACAGCCTCCGTAACCTTGTCAACAAGCGGATGCTTTGCGCTTCCCTTTGTGGAATGGGAAAGCATCGCAACCACAGGCTCTGCTCCCACAAGCGACCTGAAGGAATCTGCGCTGGACTTGGCGATGACTGCCAGTTCTTCTGAGTTGGGGTCCTGGTTAAGTCCGCAGTCCGCGAAGATAAATATCCCGTTCTCTCCGTATTTACTGTTGGGTATGCACATTACGAAAAATCCGGAAACCATCTCGACTCCCGGAGCAGTCCTCAATATCTGAAGGGAAGGTCTCAGCGTATCCGCCGTAGCATGGCAGGCTCCGGCGACCATACCGTCCGCATCGTCCATCTTGACCATCATTACGCCGTATGTAATATAATCCTTTTTAAGGATCTCAGTAGCCTTCTCCGGCGTCATACCCTTATGCGCACGAAGCTCTACGAGCTTATCCCTGTACATTTCAAACTTCTCATCCGTCTCGGGATTGACAACGTTTATGCCACTGGCAACGATATGCATCCTCTCTGCCGCCGCAAGCACCTTTCCCCTGTCTCCGACAAGAGTTATCTGCGCCACCTTGTCTCTGGTACAGCTGACAGCCGCGTGGAGCACACGGTCGTCGTCAGCCTCAGGGAGCACTATCCTCTTGTTCAGGGTCTTAGCCCTCTCAAGCACACTTGAAATAAACGGTTTGTCTGCAAAATATGGCATTTCTTATCCTCCTTATTCTAAATTGATGAAATATCGCGTACAACCGCAGTAATTCTTATAAACCTTCTGCCATACCTTCCACATATAGTCCTGCGAAATATATGACCTGTTTACCTTCTTCATATCCTGTATAGCCGACACCTCTATATAGAGCTGCTCGGCAAAGCTTGTCTCAAATCTTATCTTTTTCATAAAGGATATGATAATTCATATTTTCTTGTATTTCAAGGATAAGTTTGCTACAATCGCGGTATGGCGCTGTTAAGGAGAGCAAAAACAAGATATGAAGGTTCTGGGAATAATCGCAGAATATAATCCCATACATAACGGTCATGCCTACCTTTTAAGACAGGCAAAGAAAGAGACCGGAGCCGATTTTACCGTGGTGATAATGAGCGGCAATTACACACAGCGCGGCGAATGTGCACTGTGTGATATGCATCTTCGCGCTTCCATGGCTCTAAATATCGGAGCAGATCTGGTTTTGGAGCTGCCTGTGCACTATTCCACTGCCGGAGCGGGCTATTTTGCCTCTGCTGCCGTTGCCGCGCTTTCAAGGCTGAACGTAGTGGACTACCTGGCTTTCGGAAGCGAAAGCGCGGATCTCGGGCTGTTAAAGAGCATTGCCGGGGTATTAAACCATGAGCCTGAGGAATATAAAACTGTACTGAATGAGGGGCTTAAAAAGGGCTTAAGCTTCCCTGCTGCCAGAGCGGTGGCTGCGGACAGCTGTCTCAATCTCGACGAGACCTCCCAAAATGTGTTCAACAATCCGAATGATACTCTTGCGATAGAATATCTGAGGGCTCTGCTTGCCCGGGGAGAGAAAAATATAGAGCCTGTAGCCATAAAGCGCATAGGCTCCGCCCATCTGGATGAGGCTCTGGAAGATACCCCCTCCTCGCTTGCCATAAGAAATGCCATATACGAGCATAAGATATCTTCAACCGCCCGTTTCATGCCAGGCGAGGCTGCCGATATTTTAAATATATGGAACAATCATCGTCTTCCTATCTTTACGGACGACTTCACCTCTAAGCTCAACTACAGCCTGCTTAAGGAGGCTGACGGCGGGTACAGCAGATTCTTCGACATTTCAGAGGATCTTTCCAACCGCATCCGAAATTCCTTGAGATATCTCGGAAGCTTTTCCTCTATTGCCGAGCCCATCGTAAATAAGAGCATTACAAAAACCCATGTAATGCGTGCCCTGATGCATATAATGCTGGGGATCACCGATGAGAATACGAAGGAATATATAAGGAATGACTATCTCGAATATGTAAGGCTGCTCGGGATAAATAAGGGCTGCGACGAGCTCACGGGAGCCATCGATGAAGGCTCCGATATCATCCTGCTTTCCAAGCTGTCCTCTGCAAGAGATTGTTTGGGCTCGCTGGCAATGAGGATGTTAAAAGAGGAGCTGACAGCGGACAATATCTATAACAGCGTCGTCACCGAAAAATTCGGCGCCGAGCTCAGAAGTGAATTTAGCGAAAAGATCATCGTACAATAAAAAAGGTAAAATGGGGGCGACTTTAGGGGCGGTAGCGATAGCAAAATATTCAAATATTCAGCCTGGCACACTTAGTGAACCGGAGTCGCCGGGCTCGACTGAGCGCACGAAGTGCCAGCGACACGAGAGCCGTTTCAAGACGAACGGTGAACTTAGTGTGGTCAGAGCCATTTGAATATTTGCTATCGCTACCGCCCCTTTAATCACCCTTTGATTGCCCTTTGATTGCCCCTTTGATTTTACGGTTTATCAGAATCCCAGCTGATCGTTTACGAGTATCACATGTATCCTGCCCTTATGCTTTGAGAATCTCGTGATAAGGAACTGGCAGCATATCGTATCAGGCGACTTGCAGTCCATGCAGGTGCCTGTCTTTGAACAGGGTGTATCCAGCCCGAAGCGCTGTGCATTGATCGTTGCAGCCTCGTTCCTCGCCCTCTTGATGGCGCTGTCCACATCATCAGCAGCCTTATTCAGACCCACGATAAAGATAACCTTTTCGGGACCGTAGGCTATGGCTGAAACCCTGTTTGAATTGCCGTCTATATTCACAAGGATCCCGTCGTTTGTTATGGCATTTGTGCCGGCAATGAAAACATCACATGAATAAGTCTTAAGCTCTGCAGCCCTCTTATCCTCTGCACCGTGGCGGTCTATATACTCATAATTACCATTCTTAACAGCATCCAAAAGCCCTATTTCCTCTGCCGAAGCCGCCCCGCCGTTGGTTACGCTGCTTCCCTCAGGGATCAGCGAAAGCGCTGTCTTTAAGGCCTCCTCCCTGCTGGCAGCATAATATCCCTCCATATTTCTGGACTTTAGTCCCTTAATAATAGTCTGCGCCAGCAGCTCATTTCTTTTAAATCTTACATTCTCCATACAATATTTCTCCCTTCATAATCTGTTTGTAGCAAAAACCGCCCCGGTTTACGGGGCGGCCGCTTTTAATATTCCGATACAGATCGGATCAATTTATTGTCTTGAGGGTTCCCTGAACCTGCCTTGAAGCATTCTCAACGTCCTTCTGTACCTGTGTAACAGTCTTGTTGAGCTCATCCTGAGCCTGTGCCGCATACTTCTGGGCATCGGAGGTAGCGCTCTTAATTGTTTTGTCTACTTCCTGGCTGGTGCTCTGAACTGTCTTGTTTACTTCATTTGCAGCGTCATTTACTGCCTTGTTAACGGTATCGCTGGTGCTCTTTACTGCACTGCTGACATTGGATGTTGTGCTCTTTACCGCATCGTTAACATTGCTCGTTGCGCTCTTTACTGCATCGTTAACATTGCTCGTTGTGCTCTGTACTGCATCGTTAACATTGCTCGTTGTGCTCTTTACTGCATCGTTAACAGTAGAGGTTGTGCTCTGTACAGCCTTTGTTATATCGGATGTAGCGCTTCTTACCGCGTTATCTGCGCTTTCTACAGTCTTGTTAACGTTGGTTGCGATCTTGTTGGCCTCGTCTGCAGTCTGCTGTATCGTATCTACAGTCTTGTTGAGGTTTCCTACTGTATCATTAACGGAGCTTATTGTTGAGTCAGCAGTCTTTAAAGTGGAGTCAACGCTGGTCATAACATTGTTGAGGTTCTTCTGGGTTTCCTGAAGATCTCCTGCAACCGCATCCAGATTTGCTACAACTCCTGCGGAGCTGGCAAGTATCTGATTGATATAGTTGACATCAAGCTTTGATACCTCATCTATTGTCTTATTGAGACCGGCAAAATTAAGCTGAGCCACCTGAGTTGTGATATCATTGACGTTCTTTGCATTCTCAACGAGAATGTTGTCTACGGATTTAACCGTCTCATTAACGCCTTCAACGATGGTTCCTACTGTCGATACCTCGGTGGATACGTTCTTCATAATGCCGTTAACCTCGGTAAACGTATCGTCAACCTGCTTGCTGATGTCGCCCATCATGCCGTTTAATGTTTCCACAGTATCATTTGCAGATGTAACGAGACCGGTTACCTCAGTGATCGTTCCGTTCACCGCTGTCATGGTACTGTCGAGATTCTTAAGCAGATTTACCAGATTCGATGTAAGAACGCCAAAGATAATTACTACGATAACAAGAAGTGCACAGTTGGCGATCATCGAATACTTGGCGCTGTCCGCCCTCTTCTTGTTTGCCTCGGCAATATTTCCGAGCTTGCTGCTGATGTCATCAAGCTTTTTGGAAATGTCACCGTCTCCGGAAGCCCCGCCCTTAGTCTTAATTGCCTTGTCTACTTCTTCCCGGACAATTTTGGCGAGCTCCTCATTTGAAATTCCCTTGATTTCACTCATAAAACTTTACCTCCAAAACCCCTTAATATAAATTAGGAATATCAATATATAGTCTCCTGAAACACCGAAGAATAACTACATATTGCATTTAAATTTTAAGAGTATTTTCAGATTTATTCAAGATTACATAAGCACTATCGTTTTTCGGGAATTATGTAACTTAGTGCCAAAAAAAGCTGAAAAACACGCCATTTTTTTATTATATTTTTCCGGTTGTTAATCATTACGTAACAATTAACTTTTAAAAAAAAACTATTCAAACGCCTGCTTAAGATCGGCTATGAGATCCTCCTTATCCTCCAAGCCGCAGGATATACGTATAAGTCCCGCCGGTATTCCGGCAGCCTCCAGCTGTTCATCACTCATCTGCCGGTGAGTCGAGGTCGCGGGATTTAAGCAGCAGGTCCTCGCATCCGCCACATGGGTCTCAATCGCTGCGAGCTTTAAGCGCTTCATAAAAGCTCCTGCAGCCTCTCTGCCGCCGTCGAGCTCGAAGGAAACCACACCGCAGCTGCCATTCGGCATGTATTTCTTTGCCCTTTCATAGTATTTATCCCCCTTAAGTCCGGGGTAGCTGACACTCTTTACCCTCGGGTGCTCCTTTAGGAACTCCGCCACCGCCAGGGCATTTTCAACATGTCTTGGCATACGTACATGCAGCGATTCAAGCCCGAGGTTTAAATAAAACGCATGCTGGGGAGACTGGATGCTGCCCAGATCCCTCATAAGCTGCGCAGTAGCCTTGGTAATAAAGGCTCCTTTTCCAAATTTCTCCGCATAGGTTATACCGTGATAGGATTCATCCGGAGTAGTAAGCCCCGGGTATTTATCCTTGTGAGCCATCCAGTCAAAGTTGCCGGAGTCCACTATAGCCCCTCCGACAGCGGTGCCGTGTCCATCCATATACTTTGTAGTGGAGTGTGTTACTATATCGGCGCCCCACTCAATAGGTCTGCAGTTGACCGGAGTGGGGAAGGTATTGTCAACTATCAGAGGTACACCGTGAGCATGAGCCGCGGCGGCGAATTTTTCAATATCCAAAACGGTAAGTGCCGGATTTGCTATGGTCTCACCGAAGAGTGCACGGGTATTGTCCTTAAATGCCGCATCCAGCTCCTCTTTTGTACAGTCAGGAGAGATAAAGGTCACCTCAATCCCCATCTTTGCCATTGTCACCGAAATAAGGTTAAAGGTCCCTCCATAGATTGACGAGGACGCCACTATATGGCTTCCGGCTTCGCAGATATTAAAAAGTGCAAAGAAATTCGCCGCCTGCCCGGAGGAGGTCAGCATCCCTGCCGCTCCGCCCTCCATAGCGGCTATCTTCGCCGCTACAAGATCGTTGGTGGGATTTTGCAGCCTCGTATAAAAATATCCCTCAGCCTCCAGGTCAAAAAGCTTTCCCATGTCCTCGCTGGTGTCATACTTGAACGTTGTGGACTGGACTATGGGTATCTGCCTCGGTTCACCGTTTCCCGGAGTATACCCCGCCTGCACACATTTTGTACCTATACCCTGCTCTTTCATAATAAAATAAACTCCTTTCTGTATGCTCTATTCCCATTTAAAAGTGATCATACCGTAAATATATATAAATAGAATTATCAAAGGGACCACAAACTTAAACAGCGGCTTCATCCACTTCCTGACCGCAAGACCCTTGCCGGCATTTGCCTCGGCAAGAAAGCGGTCCCAGCCCCAGCCGAAATCATAGCAGCAAAATACCGCAAGGAAAAATGAACCGATCGGCAGGACATTCGTGGAAACAATAAAATCCCATAGATCGAGCCACGCCGTTCCCTCTCCAAAGGGGTGAAAATTAAGGACGCTATAGCCCAGCGCCGTCGTCAGTGCCAGTACAAATACGAGGACGGCGCAGATAATACACCCCTTGGGACGGCTGACTCCGGTCAGCTCCCTAAACATCGCAAGTATATTTTCACACACCCCGAGAACCGTGGACAGGGCGGCAAATATCATAAAGAGGAAAAATGCCGTTCCCCACCAGCGTCCGCCCTCCATGTTATTAAAGACAGTGACCATCGTATCAAACAAAAGACTGGGACCGGAGGTGACCTCCACTCCGTATGAAAAGCACGCCGGAAAGATTATAAGACCCGTTACTACAGCCACCAGCGTATCCAAAACTATAACGTTTACCGCCTCTCCCATAAGCCTTCTTTCTTTGCCGATATAGCTTCCGAAGATCGCCATGCTTCCCATTCCCACGGAAAGCGTAAAGAAGGCCTGGTTCATCGCACCGACCACGACTGAGCCGTCGAGCTTATTAAAGTCAGGAACGAGGTAGAAGCGAAGCCCTTCCTTGGCTCCTGAAAGCATAATGCTTCTTATCGCCAGTATAAAGAGCAGCACCAGAAGGGCGCACATCATGAACTTTGTGACCCTCTCCAGACCATTTTTCAGATCCTTGCTCAAAACCCCAAAGGATACTGCCACTGTTATAAAAAGAAACAAAACATTCACCCTGGGGTCAGTTATCATTGAAACAAACCCGAGATCCTGATATCTGCCTGTAAGAAATCTTACAAAATAGTAGATTATCCAGCCGGTGACCACGGTGTAAAACGCCATAAGGCAGACATTCCCGATGAGAAATATATACCCCCAGAAGCCCCATTTACCCCCGGTCTTTTGCAGTTTGCTGTACATATATATCGGACTTGTCTGCGCCGCCCTTCCTATGGAAAATTCCATTGTCAGGATCGGAAGTCCCAAAATGAAAAGGCATAGGATATATACCAGCATAAAGCTGCCTCCTCCGTACTGACCGCACATCCAGGGGAACTTCCAGACATTGCCGCATCCAATGGCACAACCGGCTGAAAGCATTATAAAACCCAGCCGGCTGCCCAGACGTTCTCTGCCCGAAGTAAGTTTATTATCAGATCCCATTTACGAGTTCCCCCTTTTTAAATTCCTGTTTATTTAAATACATAGCCTTATCGGCTCGCTTGAATACAAGTTCTACGGTATTGTCGTCGTGAGCGTACTCCGCCATCCCCATAGCCGCCGAGTATCTTCTCCAGGGATCTAGGTTTTTATCGTAGCAGGTCGATTCATACGATTTTTTCAGGGCGCTTAATTTTTCATGCCTTACCTCATAATCCTCTCCTGAAACAAAGACCACGAACTCGTCTCCTCCGAT